>NZ_JBHWZJ010000263.1:0-9842 GCF_042728415.1 Streptomyces sp. NPDC060198
CCCCTGTGGCGCAGCCGGGCGCGGCCCGGGCTCAGTTCCAGGCGTTGTTCTGGTTCTGGTTCTGCGAGCCCACGCCGTACTGGCCGCGGATTCCCTGGCCGATCTGGGCGCTCTGCGGGGGCAGTACCTCGCTGGGCTGAACCAGCGCGAAGCCCTCGCCGAGGAAGCTCAGCTCCCAGCCCTCGCCGGTGTTGCCCCGCCTGCGCATGACGCCCGAGGAGTGCGTCTGCGCCTGCATCTGGACCCGGAGCGAGCTGGACCAGGCGACGATGGCGTCGGCATCGGCGTTGACGTACTTGTCCGGCGTGACCTGGAGCATCAGCGGCTGCCCCGAGGTCATCAGCGCGACCTTGCCGGTGCCGGAGATGTTGAGCTGGTACTTGCCGGTGCCGGAGATGCCGTACTGGCTGTCCACGGCGATGACCTCGGTGTGCAGCGAGGAGTCGAGCGCCAGGACGTAGGCGCTGTCGACCGTCATCCCCGCGTGGTCGACGTCGACGACGTGGATGTACTGCGCGAGGTTGGCGAAGTACACGGTGCCCTGGCCGGTGCAGCGCATCAGGTCGAGACCCTCGCCCGTGCGGGCGCGGGCGTTGCGCTGGGAGCTCGACTGGTACTCGCCGTCGAACTCCATCAGCCCCTGGTAGGCGACCATGGCGCCCTTGCGGGCGAGCACGGCGTCGCTGCCCGTCAGGGAGACCCGCAGCAGCTGCGGGTTCTGGACGGTGTACCGCTCCGAGGACTGCTGCTCGGTGTGGGCGAAAAGCGGACTCTGCATGGTGTCTCTCCCTCCCTTCAGGACCGGACGCGGAGGCGGTCGGTGCTGTCCTCGCTCGGCTGGACGACGACGATGCCCTGGCCGGAGAAGGCCATCTGGTACGCCTCGCCGCTGCCACGCCCGATGAGCGCGCTCGCCTTGAAGCTCCGCTTGCCCTTGACCTTGAGGTTCGGCGACCAGGCGACGAGCGCGTCCGGGTCGACGTACGTCTCGTCCTCGCCCCGGCCGCAGTCGACCACGATCGGGGTGCCCCGGGAGGTTATGGCCACCCATCCGGTGCCTTCCACGACGACGTTCCACAGGCCCTGGCCGGCGAACTTCGCCATCCCCTTGACCCGCTCCACGCCCCAGCCCAGGTGGGCGTCGAAGGCGAGGAGGTTGGTGCCGTTGACCGAGATCGACTCGTTGTTGAGGTTGATGACGACCACGTCGGCGCCGTAGTCGGCGAGGTAGAGCAGCCCGTCACCGGAGCACTTCATGACGGGGGCGCCCTCGCCGGTGACCCACTGGGAGGCGATCTGCCGGACGGCGGGCGGGTTGGGTTCGTACTGGATGAAGCCTTCGTAGGCCACCATCGAACCCGTACGGGCGTAGAGGTCCTGGCCGGTGGCCATGGCCACCTTGAGCATCGAGTGGCCGTGGTTCTCCATCCGCGCGGTGACGGGGGTCGGGGCGTAGCCCGCGAGTTGCTGGTTCATGGCAGGCTCCCTCAGACCTCGTAGGGCTGGACGACGATGAAGTTGCCGGGGGCTCCCCGGAACTGGAGGTTCACGGTCTCGCCGCTGTGGCCGGGGTACGCGTTGCGGCGCAGCCGGACCTGGCTGGAGATGATGACCTGGGCGGCCGACGACCAGGCGACGACGGCGTTGCAGTCGGCGAAGGTGGTCGGCGTGACCGGCAGGACGACCGGCGTGCCGTGGGTCTTGACGACCACGGTGCCGGTGCCCTGGAACTGCATGGTGAACAGGGCTCCGCCGGGGATGCCGTGGCCCTCCACCCTGCGGACCTCGTAACTGAGCGACTCGTCGAAGGCGAGGACGTTCTCCGCGGAGACGCAGATGCCGTCGCCCTGGAGTTCGATGGGGTGCAGGTGGGCACCCTCCTCGGCGAGGAAGACCTGCCCGCGGCCCGTACAGCGCATGAGCTGCATCTCCTGGCCGGTGGCGTTGCCGACCACCCGGCCGGTGAAACCGGCGCCCTTGTAGCCGAAGTCGACCTTGCCCTGGTACATCACCATGCTGCCCTGACGGGCCAGCACGGGGTTGCCACCGAGGGTGAGATCGACCCGCATGAGCTGCTGGTTCTGCGGGGTCCAGCGCTGACCGGTCGGCTTCTCCTTGTACGGCTGGAGGGCCGCCGCGAGTCCGGCTCCGGCGGCCGGGGCGCCCTGGGGCACTCCCTGCGGGAGGCCTCCGGGCTGCTGGCCGAAGGGTGCCTGCGGCGGCTGGCCGAACTGCTGCGGGGGCTGCCCGTACGCCTGCGGGGGCTGCTGGCCGAATTGCGGCTGCCCGTACGCCTGCGGGGGCTGCTGGCCGTACGGCGGGGCGGCCTGGCCCGGGACCTGCCCGAACTGCGGCTGGCCGTACGGTGCGGGGGCCTGCGGTGCGACGGGGGCGGCGATCGTGGGCGCCGTGTGCGGCGACTGTGCCGGGGCGGGTGCCGCCGGCGCTCCGAACGACGGCGCGGGCTGCGGCGCCTGGGGAGCGGCGGGCGCGCCGAAGGCCGGCGGCGCGGACGCCTGGGCCGGCGGAGCGAAGGAGTGGGCGCCCTGCTGCGGAGCGGCAGGCGCTTCTTCCTCGGCGACCTCACCGCCGAAGTTGCGCAGGAGAGCGTCGAGCCCGCCGTCGAATCCCTGTCCGACCGCGGCGAACCGCCAGACGTCCTTCAGATAGAAGTCCCCGAGCATCACCGCGCGTTCGGTGGTGAATTCGGAGCCGGTGAAGGCGTACCGCACCACTTCCTCACCGCCCGCGACGATCCGGATGTACCCGGGACCGACCTGGGACATCTGGCCGGCGCCGTCGACGGTCGCCGTGAACGACAACTTGTGGATGTTGGCCGGAATGCGATCCAACGTCACCCGGAACGACTCGGTGTCACCGGACTGCGCGCCGAGCAGCTGAATGGACTCCTCGGGCGATTTCGGCTGGTTGAAGAAGATGAAATACCGGTCGTCCGACAGCTGTTCATCGGCGTCGAGGCCGAAGCAGCTGATGTCGAAGGTCAGCCCCGGGCCTGCGATCTGCACACCTACGTACAGATCCGTCCCTGACGTGAGATCACTGATCTTGGCCTTGTGGCCGCGTTGGAATTCCCTGGCCATGCGTAACGACCGTCCCCCATCCCGAATGTGAATGCGTCGCGTCAGGCTATCCGCAAACTACGACATTGAGCCAAGTCGGTACACACTCGGTACAGAGTCACCGATCGTCACTCCTCCCGTGCGGTGGGCAGATGCGGCAACCGGTCCACCGCCACCACGCCCTCGAGGTACCCCCGGGCCCGCTCGGTACGCGGGTAGGCCTCCAGCAGGCGCCAGAAGTCGGGCCCGTGTCCGGGCACGAGCAGGTGGGCGAGTTCGTGGACGAGCACGTAGTCGACCACGTACTCCGGCATCCCCTGCAGACGGTGCGAGAGGCGGATGCTGCCCTCGGCGGGCGTGCACGAGCCCCAGCGGGTGTTCTGGTTGGTGACCCACCGCACCGAAGCCGGCCGGGCCCGGCCATGGAGGTACTGGACGGACAGGCTCGCGGCACGCTCCACGAGCGCGCCGTCGCCGAGCACCCGGCGGCTCTCCTGGGCTGCCAGTTTGTCGAGCATCACCCCGACCCAGCGGTGCTCCTCGGCCTCGGACATCCGGGCGGGGATGAGCACGATCGTGCGGTCGCCCTCGCGATAGGCGGAGACCGTCCTGCGGCGCCGGTCGCTCCTGCGCACCTCCACCGCGCTCGTCGCGGCCGGGCGGATCGGGCGGGTGGCACCGCGCTGCGGTGCAGCGGCGGAGCGCGCGGGAATCTCCCCGGCGAGGCCGGGTGACGGATCGGCGGGCACGCCTCGACGTTACCCGCTGTTCCCGGCAGAAGTACCGCCTCCCCTGCGGTTCCTCTCCGATCCCCGCAGGAAGCACACCATTTGAACGACTAATTCCCTCCCCTGTGGATAACTTTCGACAGGTTTCGGGCTGCGGCGGCATTCTGTGAGCGGAGAGAGACCGGAGAAGTCCGGACCGACGCTCCGTCGTATCCGTCGGCGGGCCGTATCGGGTCACCGGCGGCATCCGTCGTCAACCACATCCATGATCAGCGACGCCCGGGGCCGACCGCGGAAGAGCGGCCCGACCGTAAAGGGAGAAAAAGATGCATCCGATGCTGAAGCCCGCACTGCGCCGCGCCTGGCGTGGACGGAGCACCGTGCAATTCGGGGTCACTCCCGCGCACGCGGTCACCTTCGGCCCTCTGGATATCGCCACGGGAAGTTTCCTGGAGCTGCTCGACGGCACCCGCGGGCTGCCCCTGCTGAAGGAGGAAGCCCGATCCCTGGATCTGGCGGAGCGCCATGTCGACGTGCTCGTCGAGCGGCTGGCGGGCGCCGGCCTCCTGGACGATCCGCACGCGGGTGGTGCGGAGGCCGCGGCCTTACGCCGCCGGGCCGATGTGCTGGACCGGCAGCGCCCGGACGCGGCCTCGCTCTCCCTGGTGCATCCCGAACCGGGGAGCGCGGTCCGCCGACTCGCCGCGCGGCGGGCGATGCGCGTACAGGTCCGGGGCGCCGGCCGGGTCGGTGCGGCGATCGCGGCCCTGCTCTCGGGGTCGGGGGTGGGCCGGGTGGACGTGCTGGACGGTGGTCTGACGGAGCCGTGGGACGTAGCCCCCGGCGGCCTCCCGCCCTCGGCGGTCGGGGAACGCCGCGATGTCTCGGCCCGTCGGCTCGTGCGCCGGTCGGCAGCCGGGGCCGCCCCCCGCGCGACGGAGGCGGACGCGGGGCCGGAGGGCGGCGGCCCCGGCCTCTCCCTGGTCGTGGTCGCCCCGCGCGACGGGCTCGCGGTGTACGCCCCCGACCCGGGGACGGCCGAACCATGGATCTCCTCGGGCACCCCCCACCTGTACGCGGGAGTGATCGAGGCCACCGGGGTGGTGGGCCCACTGGTGCTGCCCGGAGGCACGGGATGCGCGGGCTGTCTGGGCCTGCACCGGGCGGACCAGGACGCGCAGTGGCCTCGCATGGTGGCGCAGTGGCGGACCGGACGGCGGGGCGCGGTGCCCGCCTGCGACCTCGCGCTCTCCGCGGCGGTGGCCGGGCTGGCCGCCTCGCACGCCCTGTCCTTCCTGGACGGTGAACTGCCGGCGATCACGGGCGCCCGCTGGGAAGCCTCGCTTCCTCTCATGGAGTGGCGCGGCGAACGGATCGCTCCCCACCAGGCGTGTGTGTGCGGCGCCGCTCGCTCCACCGGGGCGCTTTCCCCCGCGTCGGGCCCGGCTCACGACACAATGGCCGGGTGACCGCCCTCGCCGGATCGACACGAAGGGCGCACCGGCACCGCAGTTCACGAACTGGAGGAGCACATGTCCGATCTTCCCCGCAAGGCGGTCACCCGCACCGCGAAACTGGCCGCGCTGCCGCTCGGCTTCGCCGGCCGGGCCACGTGGGGCCTGGGCAAACGGATCGGGGGCAAGCCGGCCGAGCTGGTGGCCAGGGAGGTGCAGCAGCGGACGGCGGACCAGCTCTTCAAGACCCTGGGGGAGCTGAAGGGCGGTGCCATGAAGCTCGGTCAGGCGCTCTCCGTGTTCGAGTCCGCGCTGCCCGAGGAGGTGGCCGGTCCGTACCGGGCGGCGCTCACGAAGCTCCAGGAGGCCGCTCCCCCGATGCCGGTGCGGACGGTCCACGGGGTACTCGCGGAACGGCTCGGTGAGGGCTGGCGCGACCTCTTCCTCTCGTTCGACGACCAGCCGGCCGCCGCTGCCTCCATCGGCCAGGTGCACCGGGCGGTCTGGCACGACGGGCGCGATGTCGCGGTGAAGGTGCAGTATCCGGGTGCGGGGGAGGCGCTGCTGTCGGATCTCACTCAGCTCAGCAGGTTCGCGCGGCTCCTCGGACCGTTGATCCCCGGCCTGGACATCAAGCCCCTGATCAAGGAGATGCGCGACCGGGTCTCGGAGGAGCTGGACTACGTGTTGGAGGCGCGGGCGCAGGAGGAGCACGCGGCGGAGTTCGCGGACGACCCCGACGTGGTCGTACCCGGGGTGGTGCTCCAGTCGGACCAGGTTCTCGTGACGGAGTGGATGGACGGAATCCCCCTGTCCGAGGTGATCGATCGTGGGACGGTCGAGCAGCGGAACCGGGCGGGCCAGTTGCTCTCGCGCTTCCTCTTCTCCGGACCTGCCAGGACGGGCCTGCTCCACGCCGACCCGCACCCGGGCAACTTCCGCCTCCTGCCGCCCGCTGGGGAGGGACCGACCGCCGACGCACCGGAGGCCCCCCTGCCGGATGACACCCCGTGCTTCGGCGAGGCGCGGGAGTGGCGGCTCGGGGTGCTCGACTTCGGCACGGTCGACCGGTTGCCGGGCGGGCTGCCCGAGATCATCGGCGAGGCCCTGCGGATGACGCTTCTCGGCGAGGCCGAGGAAGTGTACGCGCTGCTCCGGCGGGCGGGTTTCGTGTCGGAGTCCGTGGATCTGGACCCCGACGCGGTCCTGGACTACCTGGTCCCCGTCATCGAGCCGGCCCGGGTGGAGGAGTTCGCCTTCAGCCGGGGGTGGCTGCGCACCCAGGCGGCCCGGATCGCCGATCCCCGCTCCCCCGCCCACCGGCTCGGGAGGCAGTTGAGCCTTCCGCCCGCCTATCTCCTCATACACCGGGTGACGCTGAGCACGATCGGGGTGCTCTGCCAGCTGGGCGCGACGGTGCGCCTGCGGGACGAACTCGAAGCGTGGCTGCCCGGCTTCCCGGACCCGGGCGGCGCGGGCGGGACGACCGGTGCGGGTGGCGAGGACCCGGGCGGCGCGGAACACCCGGACGGCATGATCGGCGTCGAGGGAGTGCACGGCGCGGACGGCTCGGAGCGTCTGGATCGTTCCGGGGTCCCGGACGCCCCGGACGACCCGGGTGCGCGGACGGAACGCAGGGCGGCCGGCGGGCGAACCGGCCGGGACGAGCGAAGGGCCTCCGAGGGGCGGGCCGAGCGGAAGACCGAGGAGGTGTGAGGCGCGGCAGCGCCGGAATGGGGGGACAGCGACTTCCGGCTACCGGCTGTCGGCCACCGGCTGTTGGCCGCGGACTGCTGTGCCGACCGCTGCTGTGCCGGCCGCCGGCCGCTCGGCGTCGGAGCGGGCCGCCCAAGGCGTGTGTGGGAAGTGGTGCACGAGGGAGTCGACTGCGCACCCGTAGAAGGAAGCCTGGTGGTTGACCCCGCGCTCAGCACGCCCTGCGCCTTCTCCGCGCAGAGAAGTCGCAGAAGCCCTCCGATGGGGACTTCGTCGAGTTCGCCGACTGGCGAGAGAAGATCGCTGGGACCTTGGACGCATTGGCCAGTGTGCTGCACTTCGAGGAGGACCGCGACAGAGCCAGAGAGGAGGAGGCAGCAGCACGGGAACAGGCCGCAGATGTTAGACGCCGCGGTGAGATCGGGTTCAGCGAGCGCTGACGCTGCGGGCGGCCATCCAGATCGTGAGGTCCCGGGCGATCCGATCGATGCTCGTCTCGGTGACGACATCGTGTTCGCGGCGGAGCGTGTCGCGGCGCACGACCTCGTAGCCGCCTTCGTCCAGAACCGCGACCGAGGTGAACCAGACCGGGTCGTCCTCGTCGGGCTGGATGACGACGAAAGTGTTGCCTGAGCCGTCGAGGTCGTCGATCAGCATGAACAGTGCGTCCTCGGACGGGTCCTCGATGCGGTCGCCGCTCTCGCTCTCGGCCCGGTAGTACGCAGCTCCCATCGGCTTTGTCTCCCCACAGCCTGCTGAACTGATCCCGGCCAGGATGACATGCGCCGCTGACACTTCTGGCGGGTCACAGCCATTCATTGATCGCGGCGATGAGGACGGTCGTCCCCAGGCGGACCGCGAGTGCGAACCGTGTGGCCACCGCTCGGTTCCGTTCCAGCCGGTTGATGCCGCACTCGACCGCGTGCCGTGCCTTGTACTCCTCGCGGTCGAAGGCCGTCCGCCGGCCGTTCCCCGGCGTTTGCGATGGCCGACCTGATCAGTCGGTTCCTGAATCGTGCAGCGGATCCCGCGCCTCCGCAGATACGCACGGTTCGCACGGTTCGCACGGTTCGCACGCAATGAATACGCCTTGTTGCCTCGTACCCGCAACGGGCGAATCCGCGGCCGGACCAGCCCGATACGGGGAGCCCGGACGGCTCCCAGCACCGCCCTGAACCGCGGGCTGTCACCCCACTGGCCCGTGGTGACCAGCAGCGACAGCGGCTTCTGCCCTTGTTCGCAGGCCAGATGGATCTTCGTGGTCCACCCCAGCGGGACCGGCCCAGGCTGTGATCATCCGGTTCGGTCAAGCTGCCACCCGGCGGTTCCTTCTGGGTCAGGCTGTCCCGCCGGGCACCGGCCGCGTGCTGATGGACCCGGCAGAGCGTGGAGTCGACGTTCACGTCCCACGTGATCAAACCGGCGGCATCCGCTCTGTCTGCACCCCGTCACGATCGCCGACCAGACACCATCTCGCTGCTAACGCCGGAAGAGCCCGTGGACCGACTGCCAGGGACCGTAATCGGGTGGCAAATCCCGCCACGGAGCACCGGCCCGCACCCGCCAACGGATCCCGTCGATCGACCGCCGCCGACGGAGGGCCGGCCTGCCACCACCGCGACCGGCAACAACGGCTCCAGCACCGCCCACCGGTCATCTGAAAGATTCCCTCGCCCCACACCGAGATCATCACAGCACGAGGCGAGACGAAGGAGGTACTTCCACAACACGCCCTGCTCTGCCCGGCTTTCCGTCGATGCCGATGTCCGCGTCCGCGTCGGTGTCGATGTCGATGTCGATGTCGATGGGGAAGCTGGTGGCGCCGGCCGCCGCTGTCAGGGTGACCAGATCGAACCCCATGATCAGAGGGCTGCTTCCGTGACTCCGGCACAGGCCGGTCGCCTCGATGACCCGAACGCCCAGGGCCGCGAGGGTGACGGTAGCCGTCACGTCGGCCTCGAAATTCGGCATGCGGTCGGGCGAGTGCCGGGGTGTCCCTCCGCTTCTGGCCAGTCCTGGAATCCGCATGCGTCGCGCCTCAAGCCGGCCTGGACGCTCGGATCAGCCGAGCCCGGCCCATGGCCAGGTGCCCGACGTGGAGCTGAAGCTGCCGAGAATCCGCGCCAGGGCTGACGCCGGTCCTGTCGGGGAAGCTCCACGTGATCGTCCCGGTCGTCCGGTCGAGATCCCAGCGGTCCGCCGCTGCCCGCCCTCAAGGTCATGTGCGCGCGACCAAGCTGTTCGACCATGTCGTCGCCCTGCTGGAGCTGCACGACTGACAGCGCCTGGTCCCCAGTCGCACCAGCACTCCTCGCTTCCCCGTCCCGCTCGAACATGCCCGTGCGGTGGAACCTGCCCAGCGGCCACTGGCCGGTCTGGCCGCAGCCCTGTCCGTCCCCCTGCCCGTGCTGCGGGGCGGGCCCGAGGACGTTGAGCCGCGGGGCGGGCCCAGGGATGTTCCCGGGCGGGGCGGCACCGGTCCGTCCGCGTTCTCGCGAACCGGGTCCCGGCCCGGAATCACCAGGAGGCGACGTCGAGCCTGCTTTCGACGGCCCTGATGTGGGCGCGGGCGCACTTCTCGCAGAAGTAGTGGCGTACGCCCTTCTCCACCGCGCACATCCAGGTGGGTGGTGCGCTCGCGCCGGCGGTGGCGCCGCACCGCGCGCAGGAAACGTGGGGGGCTTGGGGCATCGGAGGGTGATACGTCTGCTCGTCCACGCCGTGACGATAACTCCGCGGATGACGGGCGGCACGGCGGAACGCACGGGCGGAAACGAGACCGCGGCACTCCGGACACACGGACGAAACCCCAGGCCCCGCGCGCACGAAAAACCCCGCCCGCCGAGGCCTGCCCTGTTCGGCGG
>NZ_JBHWZJ010000264.1:0-9813 GCF_042728415.1 Streptomyces sp. NPDC060198
CCACCCCCCAGGTCATGCCTTCGACAGGGGGACACAGTCATGCCGGGCCCGGAGGCCAGCGGCCCCGTTGCAGGACCGCGAAAAACATAACGGGGACGGAGTCGTCAACTGCCGCCCGCCGCGCGCGCTACGGTGGACCGGCCCGCCCTTCCCCTCGGCGGGGCGGACCCGCCAGCGCCGTCGTCGGAAGGCCGACGGCACCCCGCGGTCGCACAACTGTGCGCACGGACACGAGGGATCGCACACAGCACGAGGTGGGGGCAGAACAGCGCCATGGCACAGGGCACGGTCCAGGTGACGCACACCGGCACATCGCGATGGCGGCGCCGCACCGGCGAGTACCCCTCGCTCGGCGCGGCCCTGGAAGCGGCGGCCGAGGGCGATGTCCTCACGATCGCTCCGGGAACGTACCGGGAGAATCTCGTCGTCCAGCGCGCAGTCACCCTGCGCGGTCCCGAAGGGGCCGTCGGCTCGGTCCGCATCGCGCCGGTGGACGGCGTGCCGCTCACCGTGCGGGCTTCCGCCGTCATCCAGGACCTCCACGTGGAGGGCCAGGACTCGGCGGCCCCGGCGGTGCTGGTGGAGGAAGGCGCCCCCGACCTCGTGGACCTGCGGATAGTGACGCGCTCGGCCGCCGGGATCGAGGTACGCGGCGCGGGCCGCCCCACCGTGCGGCGGTGCACCGTCGACAACCCGGCGGGGGTCGGGATCGCGGTCCTGGACGGCGCGGGCGGCGTGTTCGAGGAGTGCGAGGTCGTCTCTGCGGGACAGTCCGGCGTGTCGGTACGCGACGGCGCCCACCCCCGGCTCGTCCGCTGCCGTGTCCACCACGCCTCCGGCTCCGGGCTGAGCGTGACCGGCGAGGGCAGCGGGCTGGAGGCCGTGGGCTGTGAGGTGTACGAAGTCAAGGGCAGTGGTGTCCAGGTGACCGCGCGCGCCTCCGCCCATCTCACCGACTGCACCGTGCACCGCACCTCCGGCGACGGCATCACGCTCGACACCGACGCCGTGCTGACGCTCGCCGACTGCGACATCCACGACATCCCGGAGAACGCGATCGACCTGCGTTCCCGTTCGGTGCTGACTCTGACCCGTTCGACGGTCCGGCGGTTCGGCCGCAACGGGCTCTCGGTGTGGGACCCCGGCACCCGGGTCGACGCCAACCAGTGCGAGATCCACGACAGCACGGGTGACTACCCCGCCGTCTGGGTCAGCGACGGCGCCACGGTGATACTCGACGCCTGCCGCGTCCACGACGTGCCCGACGCCCTGTTCGTCCTCGACCGCGGTTCCCGCGCCGACGTGGTGGACAGCGATCTCACCCAGATCCGCAACACCGCCGTCTCCGTGAGCGACGGGGCAACCGCCCAGCTGGACGACTGCCGCATCCGGGAGGCGTCCACCGGCGCCTGGTTCCGCGACCACGGCAGCGGCGGCACGCTCAACAACTGCACCATCGACGCGGCGCAGACCGGGGTCATCGTCACCAAGGGCGCCGACCCCACCATCGAGCGCTGCACGGTGACCTCGCCGGCCGAGGCCGGGTTCTACGTCTCCGCCGAGGGCCGGGGCACCTTCCACGGCTGCCGGGTGACCGGCAGCGAGGGGTACGGCTTCCATGTGATGGACGGGTGCCGCACCACCCTCACCCGGTGCCGTACCGAGCGGTGCGCGCGGGGCGGTTACGAGCTCCCCGAGGGCGCCTCCCACGACGGTTCGGGCGGCGCGGGCCCGGTCGTGGAGGACTGCACCAGCGACGAGAGCGCCCTGCGCGGGCCCGCCGCCGCGCCCGTACTCACCGCGACCCAGGCGGCGACGCCGGGGCTGCTCGGCTCGATGCCCGCGCAGCGCACCGCGGCGCCCCCCGTCGCGCCCGTGCCCGATCCGCCGGCCGAGCCGGTCCGCGACTCCGACGCTGTCCTCGGTGAACTGGACGCGCTGGTGGGGCTGGACAGCGTCAAGCGGGAGGTCCGGGCGCTCACCGACATGATCGAGGTGGGCCGCCGGCGGCAGCGGGCGGGGCTCAAGGCCGCCTCCGTCCGCCGCCATCTGGTCTTCACCGGCTCCCCCGGCACCGGGAAGACCACGGTGGCCCGGCTGTACGGCGAGATCCTGGCCTCCCTCGGCGTACTGGAGCGGGGCCACCTGGTCGAGGTCTCCCGGGTGGACCTGGTCGGTGAGCACATCGGCTCGACCGCCATCCGCACCCAGGAGGCGTTCGACCGGGCCCGGGGCGGGGTGCTCTTCGTGGACGAGGCGTACGCGCTCTCCCCCGAGGACTCCGGCCGTGACTTCGGGCGGGAGGCCATCGACACCCTGGTGAAGCTGATGGAGGACCATCGCGACGCCGTGGTGGTGATCGTCGCCGGCTACACCCATGAGATGGAGCGGTTCCTCACCGTCAACCCCGGCGTGGCGTCCCGCTTCTCCCGGACCATCACCTTCGGCGACTACCAGCCGGACGAACTCCTGCGGATCGTCCAGCAGCAGGCCCAGGAGCACGAGTACACCCTCGCCGAAGGCACCGGGGAGGCGCTCACGAAGTACTTCACGGAGCTGCCCAAGGGGCCCGCCTTCGGCAACGGCCGCACCGCGCGCCAGACCTTCGAGTCGATGGTGGAACGGCACGCGGGCCGGGTCGCCCAGTTCACCGAGACGAGCACCGACGACCTGACCCTGCTCTACCCGGAGGATCTTCCCGAACTCCCCTGACCCTGCGCGCCCTCCGTGCCCGGGTGCTCGGTCCCGTCGCCCTGCCGGGGCAGTACGGGGCCGAGTTCGGCGAGCAGAGCGGCGCGCTCCCGGGCGAACACCGGGTCGGCCTGGAAGTCGGAGTGTCCCAGGATGGGTTCGGGCAGGGGCAGTTCGGCGGTGCGGCCGTGCACCAGCGGGTCCTTCAGAGGTCCGCGGTCGACCTCGGGGCGTCCTGCTCCCTCGTCGATCCGGACGGGTCCCCCTATCGGGTCGGTGGCCCGCCAGAGGTTGCGCCAGCAGTGGACCGAGCCGTGCAGCCCGCGCAACGCGGCGGGACCGAAGTACGCCGGGAACCAGCGGCCGTACAGCCGTTCGACGGGTGATCCATAGGTGAGGAGCGCGACCCGGCGGCGGGTGACGGCCGGGAGCTGCCAGACGGCGGAGGCCGCGAGCACACTGCCCTGCGAGTGGCCCGAGATGACGAGTCTGCCGCCGGTCCTGGCCGTCCAGGCGGACATCCGGGAGGCGAGGTCGGGCACGGCCCGCTCGGCGTAGCAGGGCGGCGCGAAGGGGTGGGCGGCGCGCGGCCAGTACGTGCCGACGTCCCAGAGGATGCCGATGGTCCGCCGGGCCGAGGCGTCGCGGTAGGCGCGCCGGCCGGAGGCGACGAAGAGTATGAAGCCGAAGCCGACCATCCAGGACCCCGTCGACTGCGCGGCCTCGGCCGCGGATTCGAGGAAAGGTCCGGTCCCGTCCATGGCCCGGCCCGGCACCTGCCCGGTGGACCAGGAGCCCGTCAGGGCCGCGGCGCCCAGCAGCAGAGTGGCCCCGGACACCAGTCCGATGATCCAGGCCGCCTCGTCGGTGAGCCGGGCGGTGGCCCGGACCCGCGCGATCTGCCGGGTGCGGCCGCGCTCGGGCGTACGGCCCCGGTACTCCGGGGCGTACTCGGCGGCGACGGCCGGTTCGAGACGGCGGGCGAGGCGGGCGGTGCGGACGACGAGCACGCCCACGGGCACCAGCAGAACGAGGAGCAGTACCGGGAGCGCCGACGCCTGCCAGCTCAGCAGGACGGGCGGACCTCCTATGGCGGAGCCCGCGCCCATGCCGGGGGTGCCCGGGCCGTCGAGCCAGTCGGCGACCCGCTGGGCGAGGCCGCCGGTCATGACACCGCCCAGCGCGCAGGCCAGCATGGCGATCGCCGGGCCGCCCAGCCCGTACAGCGCGGTGCGGGTGTCGGGGGTGTGGCGGTGGAGGCTCAGGGCGACGGCGGCGAGCGCGACCACCAGGACGCCCTGGCCGACGGTGAGCGCCCGGAAGGTGTCCGCGCCCGCGACGAGAACGCCCGAGGAGGTCCAGCCGGGCCGCGACCAGGCCGCGTGGAGGAGGGACACGGCCAGCAGGACGAGGGCGGCGGAGGGGAGGAAGTTGATGACCGCCCCGTCGAGGCGGTGGTCGAGACGGCGCTCGCTGCGGCCCCGGCTGCAGACGACGGCCACGACGAGGAGGGCGCAGGACGCCAGGGCGACGGTGAGCAGGCGGCCGAGGAGTACGGGGCCGGGGCCGGAGTGGGCCACGTCGTAGTCGGCGGCGGCCCGCTGGACGAAGACTGCGACGGTGAGCAGCCCGGCGGCGGTGTGCGCGGCGCGCAGCCGGGCGACGAGGCGGCGCCCGTACCAGAAGCCGGGGCGGCCGAGCGCGGCTCGCGCGACGGGTGCGGAATCCGGCGTCTCGCCGCGGTCGGAAAGCTTCGGCTCCGGCGTGTCGCCACCGTCCCCGACGCCGCTCGGTGTGCTGTCCGCGGCGTTCTTCGCGTCGCTGTCCGTGTCCGGGGCCTCGTCCGGGCCTCCGCGCGCGTCGCCTCGCGAGTCGGTGCCCGGGAAGGGGCGCTGGGACTCGTACGCGCTCCAGGTGCGGTTGGACAGGTACCAGAGCAGGGTGACGAGGGCCGTGGGCAGCGCTGCGGCGAGGGCGAGCCGTCTTCCGGGCTGGGACCACCAGCCGCCCTGTTCGGCGGAGAGGAAGCCGAGCCAGGACCGGTCCTGCGAGCAGGCGGACACGCCGGCGCACTGCCAGGCCACGAGGTCGAGCGCCACTTCGCAGGCCGCCGCCGTCAGCAGCACGGTGAGGCTGAGGGCGAGGACCCGGACCAGCACACCGTAGAACCGGACCGCGCGGGTGCGTCCCCTCGCGGCGGGCCGCATCCAGTGCGCGAGGTTGACCACCATGAACGGGAGAAGCAGCAGCCACAGGGCGCGGGAGCCGTTGCCGGAGGTCAGATTGGACCAGCAGTAGGCCTCGGCGACGGGCTTGTCGCGGTAGCGCTCGGGATGTTCCTCCGCCTCCACGTCCTCGGGGCGCCGGTACATCGCGGCGGTGAAGTCGCCGGTCACGCGCACCGTGCGCGGGTCGCCGAGCATCTCCTGCGGCGTGGTGCCGCCGACGCCGTGGACGAGCAGTTCGAGCGCGATCCCGGTGGACCGGGAAACCTGGGGAGCAGGGGCCAAGGGAGTACTCGCTCTCCGGTGTGCCCGGCCGTCCGGCGGGCGTGGAAGGGGGTGCCGGGCGGCTCGGTGGGGACCGGCACCCGTTCCACCAGAATCGCCGAGATCGTCGTCGTGTGACGGCCTCTCACCGAATCTCCCCACGTCCCCGACCTCGGTGGCCCCTCCCGTGAGGCGCGTGGGAGGATTGGACGGGCGTTCCGCGGTGCCGCGGAACGCGACGGCCAGAGGGAAGGACCGGACCCCGCGTTGAGCGAGAATCAGAATCTGCTCGCGGAGCAGCGGCGTGCCCTGATCCTCGACGAGGTCCGCAAGCGCGGCGGCGTCCGCGTGAACGAGCTCACCCGTCGGCTCAACGTGTCCGACATGACGATCCGGCGGGACCTAGACGCGTTGGCACGCCAGGGCGTCATCGAGAAGGTGCACGGCGGCGCGGTGCCGGTCGTGGACACGAGCACCCACGAGCCAGGTTTCGAAGCGAAGTCGGCCCTGGAGCCGAGCGCCAAGGAGGACATCGCACGGGCGGCGGCGGCGATGGCCGCGCCGGGCAGCGCCATCGCGCTCTCGGGCGGTACGACCACCTACGCGCTGGCGCAGCGGCTGGTCGACGTACCGGACCTGACCGTGGTGACCAACTCGGTGCGGGTGGCCGACGTGTTCCACGACGCCCATCGCCCGGCCTCCTCCGGCGCCGCCCGCGCGGGCGCGGCCACGGTGGTGCTGACGGGCGGGGTGCGGACCCCTTCCGACTCGCTCGTCGGGCCGGTGGCGGACCGCGCCATCGGCTCGCTCCACTTCGACGTGCTCTTCCTCGGGGTGCACGGCATCTCCGACGAGGCCGGCCTCTCCACGCCGAATCTGGCGGAGGCGGAGACGAACCGGCGGTTCGTGTCGGCCGCGCGCCGGGTCGTGGTGGTGGCCGACCACACCAAGTGGGGGACGATCGGGCTGAGTTCCTTCGCGACGCTCGCCGAGGTGGACACCTTCGTGACGGACGCGGGTCTGTCGGAGAGGGCGCGGGCGGAAATCGAGGAACTGCTGCCCGGCGGCCTGCTGGTCGCGGGGCCGGCCGGGGTACCAGAACCCGGCGCGCGGCCTCCCGCCGAGCGCTGACCCACACGTAGGCGGCCCGGAGACGTCGCAGGACCGCCCGGGTGCCTCCGGCGCGGTGCGGGCGGTCCCCGGCCTCACGCCGGCCCGGACCGCGCCGCACCGGACGCTTCCGCTTGTCCGACGCGAAGGGTCGGACACGGCCTACGATCGGTCGGTGGCCGTCTTCCGGATCGAGCGATTCACGTCCCTTCCACCTGCCGAGGCCTGGCGCCGGGTGACCGACTGGGAGCGGCACGGTGCGTATGTGCCGCTCACCTCGGTGCTCGTCCCGGCCGGCGGGCCGACCGAGGTCGGCACGGTGTTCGTCGCCCGGACCGGAGTGGGCCCTCTCACCTTCGACGACCCCATGGAAGTGGTGCGCTGGACGCCGCCCGAGGCGGGCCGTGCGGGGCTCTGCCGTCTGGAGAAGCGCGGGCGTACGGTCCGGGGGCGGGCGTCGATCGACGTGATGCCGACCCGGACCGGCTCCCACGTGGTGTGGGTGGAGGACGTCCGGCTGTTCCTTCCCGGCCGGTGGATCGATCCGCTGCTCCTGGCGGCGGGGCGGAGGATGTTCGGCCGGGTGCTCGACGGCCTCCTCGAAGCCCCGGCGCGCACGCCGCGGTAGGCGTGGCCGCAGGAGCCGTGGTGTGCGGGCCCTCCGGCGGTGCGCTTGCGCCGTCCGGCCGCACGCCGCGGGAAGGTGCGCGGGCGTCAGGCGGGCCAGCCTCCGGTGCGCAGGAACGTGTCGAGCGCGGCGGCGTACGGGGCGATGTCGAGGCCCTGCTGGTCCAGCCAGGCGTCGGAGTAGTACTTGTCCAGGTAGCGGTCGCCGGAGTCGCAGATCAGCGTCACGACACTGCCCTGCTCACCCCGCTCCACCATTTCCGCGATGATCTTGAAAGCACTCCAGAGCCCGGTCCCGGTGGAGCCGCCCGCCCGGCGGCCCATCACCCGCTCCAGTCCGCGCACCGCCGCGACGCTCGCCGCGTCCGGGACCTTCATCATCCGGTCGATCGCTCCGGGGACGAAGCTCGGTTCCATCCGCGGCCGGCCGATCCCCTCGATGCGGGAACCGCAGTCGCTGCTCGCCAGCGGGTCGTGCCGCGTCCAGCCGTCGAAGAAGCAGGAGTTCTCGGGGTCGGGGACACAGATCCGGGTGTCGTGCTGCATGTAGTGGACGTACCGGGCGATGGTCGCCGAGGTGCCGCCGGTCCCCGCCGTCGCGACGATCCACGCGGGCTCCGGATAGCGTTCCAGTCTCAGTTGCTGGTAGATCGACTCGGCGATGTTGTTGTTGCCGCGCCAGTCGGTCGCCCGCTCCGCGTAGGTGAACTGATCCATGTAGTGACCACCGGTCTCCTTGGCGAGCACGGCCGACTCCTCGTACATGGCCCGCGGATCGTCGACGAAATGGCAGCGGCCGCCGTGGAATTCGATCAGACGGCACTTCTCCGGACTGGTCGTCCGCGGCATCACCGCGACGAAGGGCACCCCGATCAACTTGGCGAAGTACGCCTCGGAGACCGCCGTCGAACCACTGGACGCCTCGATGACCGGCTTCCCCGGGCGGATCCAGCCGTTGCAGAGTGCGTAGAGGAAGAGCGACCGGGCGAGGCGGTGCTTGAGACTGCCGGTCGGGTGGGTGGACTCGTCCTTGAGATACAGGTCGATGCCCCACTCCTCGGGCAGCGGGAAGCGCAACAAGTGGGTGTCCGCCGACCTGTTGGCGTCGGCCTGCACCTTGCGCACGGCCTCTTTGAGCCATGACCGGTACGCGGAGTCGCTGCGGTCGACGTCAGTCGTCGTGACGGCCCCGCCATCGCGTCCGTGCCCGCTGATGCCCATCGCTGATCCTCCTGGTGGAGCCGGTGATGCCTTCCCTCTACGATATTCCTCCCACCTGCACAAACAGGGACTTGGACCTGCCCCAGGAATCGCTTGGGTACGGAGCCCCGATCGCGGGCAACCGGCAAGCCGACACACGTCGCCCGGCGTCACCTTGCGTACACGCGATTCAGCCCGACACGCGCACGTGAACACGTGCCAGGACGGGAAGAATCCCTCCAGGAGCCAATGTGCGGAGGGGGGCGACCGAGCGGTGGACGACGTCGAGTTCAGCGCACGGGGGGTGCGGATCGAGCGATGGGCCCGTTCGCTGACCCGGGCCGGTCAGGTCATCGTCAAGGACGGCCGGGTGGCTCTCCTGACGAGCAACGGCCGGGAGATCGACAGCGCTCCGGTGGGGGCGGTCAGCGCGTGGAAGCGGTGGTTCTCCCAGGCCGATTCGGCCGTCGCCCGGGTCAACGGCGTGCGCTACCGCCTCACGATGGGACAACGCGGCCGGCTGCCGGACGGAGCGGCACCGATACATCACTTCCTCGAGGTCCTGCGCAGCGCCGGTTGCCGGCACCGCTGACCGACGAGCGCCCCGCACGTCCACACCCGCACCGCCCGAACTCCAGCGGTCCGGCCCGGAACCCCCGGGGCGGCGCCGGCCACCGCACGGACCCCGCCCGCGAGGGCCCGGTCGTTCCGCGCCGGCGTCCGGCGGCGCGCGAGGGCTCCGCGGGACGCCACGGGCGTACGACGGCGTCCCCGGCACACCTGAGGCTCCGGACCGGGCCCCGATCGACCCCCGGACCGGCCCCGGATCCTCCCCTGAGCCGGGCCCATGGCCGCGAGTTGCGGTGCGGGGCGCCCTGAGCGACGCTGAAGTCACGTCACGGACGGTTCAACGACGGTCACCCTCGCGACGGAGGGGCCGGCAGCCGCGACGGACCACAGAGCAGACCAGAAACACCAGCCAGCCAGATGCTGGATCCGTTCCTCCGTCTTCTTCCGGACCACTTTCGGGGAGTCGCAGCCGTGATCAGCGAGCCAAGCAGGCACTGCACGGTGGAGCTCCAGGCACTGCCGTCGCGGATCGGTCAGGTCCGCAGAATCATCTCGGCACAATTGCGTTACTGGCATCTCGATCCTCTGATCGACCATGCAGCCCTGGGCGTCACCGAGCTTCTCACCAACGTCCACCGCCACGCGGAGCCGGACAAGTCGTGCACCGTCGACATCGAGCTGCTGCTCGATCGTCTGACCGTCTCCGTACACGACCACGACCCACGATTGCCCACCGTGAACGTGGCCGAGACCTTCGCCACCTCGGGGCGCGGGCTGGCCCTCATCGCCGCCGTCAGTGAGAGCTGGGGTGTCCGCCCCGGCGAGAAGGCGGGCAAGATCGTCTGGTTCACCCTGCCCACCCCTTCCACCACGGCGACGGTGCTACCACCGCTCGCGGTGTACGGATCGATGACCGACGGCCCGTTCGCGGGGAGGTACGCGGGAGCCGTGGAAGCCTCCGCGCAGTTCCCCAGCCGGTCCGAGGTCCTCGGCTGACGCACCGACAACACCGTTCTCCCGGAGCGTGTCCCGCCCCTGTTCAGTCCGAACGTTCGTTGAACGGCAATTCCACCGGTGCGGCGCCGTCCACCGGGTCCCGCCGCACCGGCCCGGACGCGATCAGACG
>NZ_JBHWZJ010000265.1:0-9801 GCF_042728415.1 Streptomyces sp. NPDC060198
GCCGGACCGTCCACCAGATCGGCATGCCCTTCCACTGGGGTCCCAACGGAGTCGTGACCGGAGACGCGGCCAACGAACTCATGGCGATCTCGATGGACCCCAACGCCCACATCCAGGAGGACAAGGCGCTCACCGCCGACATCCGCCCCGGCCGCAGGCCGCGCGGCCCTGCCCTGCCGGAGCTGGTCGCCGAATACCGCCGCCGCGCGGGCATCACCGAAAACACCGGAAAGGAACCGCGGGCATGACCGCCGACGAGAACTCCCCGGCCGACGAAGGGGCGAAGAGCCCTTCCCGCATCCGCCGTCTCCTCTCCGGACCCGAGGCCGACCCGGCCGCCGACGCCGGCTACCAGGACGCACCGGAGCGGGTCGGATTCTTCACCGACACCTCGGTGTGCATCGGCTGCAAGGCGTGCGAGGTGGCCTGCAAGGAGTGGAACGCCGTCCCCGAGGACGGCCTCACCCTGACCGGCATGTCCTACGACAACACCCGGAGCCTCGGCGCCTCCACCTGGCGACATGTCGCCTTCATCGAACAAGAGGTGGCCGCCCCCGGCGGTCCGCCCGACCCCGGGGGACGCGCGCTGCTGCCGCTCGCGGTGGCCCCGGCGGATGGAACCCAGGACCCCGGGACCACCCGCTGGCTCATGTCCTCCGACGTCTGCAAGCACTGCACCCACGCCGCCTGCCTCGACGTCTGCCCCACCGGCTCGCTCTTCCGCACCGAGTTCGGCACCGTCGTCGTCCAGGAGGACATCTGCAACGGCTGCGGCTACTGCGTCCCCGCCTGCCCGTACGGCGTGATCGAGCAACGCCCCGACGACGGGCGCGCCTTCAAGTGCACCATGTGCTACGACCGGCTCGGCGCCGGACAGGAACCCGCCTGCGCGAAGGCGTGCCCCACCGACTCCATCCAGTTCGGTCCCCTGGACGAACTGCGTGAACGCGCCGCGCTGCGCGTGGAACAACTCCACGCGGCCGACGTCCCGCAGGCCCGCCTCTACGGCCACGAACCCGGCGACGGGGTGGGCGGCGACGGAGCTTTCTTCCTGCTGCTGGACGAACCGGAGGTCTACGGGCTGCCCCCGGCGCCCGTCGTCACCACCCGCGACCTGCCCGCGATGTGGAAGCACGCCGGGGCCGCCGCCCTGGCCCTGCTGGCCGCCGCGGGCACCGCGCACGCGTTGTCCGCGCTCCTGGGGCACCTGCCGGGAGACCGTTCGACCGCACGTTTCGGGAAAGGACCCCGATGACCGCCTCCGCCGACACCCAGGGACCGCGCCGCAGGGGAGGCCGGAGACGCAGGGGTGAGGAACTCATGGTGCCCCGGGCCGAGTTCCGCTCCTACTACGGCCGTCCCGTCATCAAGGCACCCTCCTGGGCCGCCCGTGACATCGCCGGATACTTCTTTCTCGGCGGACTCGCCGGGGCTGGTTCCGTGCTCGCCGCCGGCGCCCAGCTGACCGGCCGGAACACCACCGCGACCGCGCTCAAGCTCTCCTCGCTCGGCGCCATCGGCCTCTCCGTCGCCGCCCTCGTCAACGACCTCGGCCGCCCCGAGCGGTTCACGAACATGCTCCGCGTCTTCAAGCCGACCTCCCCGATGAGCGTCGGCTCCTGGCTGCTCGGCCTGTACGGTCCCGCCGCCGGCCTCGCTGCCCTCACCGCGGCCGGCGGAAGGTTCCCACGCGTCGGAGCCGCCGCGACGGCCACCGCCGCACTCACCGGACCGGCGGTCGCCACGTACACCGCGGTCCTCGCCGCCGACACCGCCGTACCGGCCTGGCACGGGGCGCACCGCGAACTGCCCTACCTGTTCGCGGCATCCGCCACGGCAGCCGCCTCCGGCATGGCCCTCGCCCTCGGACCGGCCCGGGAGACCGGTCCCGCCCGCGCCGCCGCGGTCCTCGCCACCGCGGCGGACCTGGCCGCGAGCACCGCCGCCGAACACCGCCTCGGCCTGGTGGCGGAGACCTGGCACGAGGGCCGGGCCGGCACCCTCCTGCGTACCGCCCGCGCGCTCACGGTCGCGGGTGCGGCGGCCGCGCTCGTGTCCGCACGACCCGGGCGAGCCGCGAAGCCTCTGGCGGTCCTGGGCGGCTGCGCCCTGCTGGCCGGGTCCGCCTGCACCCGCTTCGGGGTCTTCGCGGCCGGCGTCGCCTCCGCCGAGGACCCCAGGTACACGGTGCTGCCGCAGCGCGAGCGCCTCGCCGGGCGGGAAGCGGGCGGAGACGGAGAGGCGGAAGGCTGACCGCCCGTCGCCCCCTTCCACGGAGCAGGGCCGCCGGTCACGAGACGGTCATCGTCGCTCCCGCCGCCGTGCCGGTCCCGGCACGCGGGGCGAGGAACGCGGTTCGGGGGAGTGCGCCGTCCGCGGCGCGGGGAGCGCGTGCGGAGTCCGGGTCGGTCGAGGTGAACCGCGCGGTCCCTCCGCCGTCCCAGCTGTTGCCGGAGGAGCGGACGCCGTCGCCCAGTGCGGCGTCCCGACCGTTCGCCGCCGCCACGTTGGCTTCGGCGAGCGCCGCCGCGGTGGTGAGGTGGAAGCCGTCCACGCCGTTGCGGTAGGCGGTGTTGCGGGTCAGTGAGATCCGGCCGGGGTTCCCCTCGTCGGTGAATCCCAGGCCGGCGTTCTCCCAGGCCGCGTTGTTCCGTACGACGTGGGCGACGGCGGCCCGGGTGTTGCCGCCGCCGAGGGTGAAGCCGTTGCCGTTGCCGAAGGACCAGTTGCTCTCCACGGTCACCGGGCTGGTGAACCCGCCCAGGTCCACGCCCTCGTCGGCGTTGTCGTACGTACGGCAGCCCTTTACGAGGTTGCCCGCCCCGGAGCCGAACTTGATCGCGAGACCGACGCCACCGCGGCCGTCGGCATCGCGATTGGCGTAGAAGTCGCTGTCGAGAACGGAATTGGCCTCGGTTCCGGCGTCACGCAGCGTCAGACCGGACTCGGCGTTGTCGTGGAGGGACAGGTTCTGGAAAACCGTGTGGGCGCAGCCCCGGCAGACGTACGCGTGGGAGCGGGAGCCGCGGATCTCCAGCCCCCGCACGGTCCAGTAGTCGGCGGTCTGGGTGATGGCCCAAGAGCCCTCCGGGACGCCGGACGCGTCCACGACCGGCGATTCGCCCGGGTAGTTGGCGAGGGTGATGCGGTGCGTGGCGTCGGCGTCGGTGGTGATGTCCACGGCTTCGGCGGGGCGGTAGGTGCCGCCCCTCATGAGGACGGTCCCGCCCGGCCTCACCAGACCCACCGCCTTTCCGAGCGTGGCGAACGGGTGCGCGAGGCTCCCGTCGCCCCCGTCCGAGCCGTCCGGGGCGACGTAGAGGCTCAGCGCGGCGACGTCGTCGGCCGAGGACGGGGAGGGCAGGGTACGGGTCCGGACGGGCGCCGGGGGCGCGGAGGAGGCTGGAGGCGGGGAGGCCGGTGACTGCCAGAGCAGGAGGCCAAGGGTCCCGGCGGCGATCCCCGCCGCGGCCACCACGGCTACCGCCTTCGCCTTGGAGCCCGCCAGGGAGAACGGCCCGCCCGCCCGGGCCGGCACGGTGGGGGCGCCGGCCCGGGCGGCGGTCTCCCGTAGCCACACCAGCAGAGCCGCCGGCACGGCGACGAGCCCGATGCCGGGCAGCAGGTTCTCCGGAGGGACCAGGCCGCCCCCGTGCGCCCGGCACTGCGGGCAGTCCCGCACATGACGGGTGAGGCGCTTGCGCCACAGGGCGCTGCTCGTCCCGTCCCACCCGCTCGCCTCGGACTGGAGACCGGGACAGCGCGGAGTGGCCACCAGGGCATGCACCAGGGTGCGCGCCGCTTCGAGCCTCTCCTTCATCCGCTGGACCCGCACGGCGGTGTGCCGGCGGTCGAGGCCGAGGGAGGCGGCGACTTCGGACCGGGTGAGGCGGCCCGACGCCTCCTCCCAGTAGAGGGCGAGCACCTGCCGGTCGGCGGGTTCGAGCCAACGGGTCGCGCGGGCGAGATGGCGGCGCTGGCCGGTCAACGCGAGTTCGGCGACCGTGCGCTCGGCGAAGTCCGGCAGGGGGTCGGGCACGCTCTCGACGTCGCGGTGGGTGGAGTTCCCGCCCGCCGCCCGCCGTTGGTACTGCTGGATCTCGCGGTACGCGATGGCCACCGCCCACGAGCGGAACCGGTCGGGCTCACGCAGCTTCGGCAGACCGCGGACGACCCGCAGCATGGTCTCCTGGACGAGATCCTCGGCATCGGAGTGCCCGTTCAGGGCCCGGCCGACGATTCCGTAGACCAACGGCAGATGCAGGGCGACCAGTCGTTCCGTCGCCCGCCGGTCGCCGTCCCGTGCGGCGTACGCGAGGGCTGTGACGTCTTCCTCGGGGTAGGTCCCGCGCTCCGTCATGGTCTCTGCCCCACCGGTCATTCATCCGATCGATCATGCCAAGAGCCCGCATCGTGGCACAGCGCCGGTGGGCTGTAAAGATCCATTACGAGACGTTGTGCGGACGGTCCGGAGACCTGGACCGTGCATGAACAGCCATGTGGGAAAGGTGCGTTGAGAGGTCACGCGTCGCCCGCACGGACAACGGCCGCCGGTCGGCACAACGTGCCGGGAAAGCGGTCCGTCCGGGCGCGGTGCGAGAAGCTCCGCTCTTTCCCGGGAATTTTCCGCGAGATTTCTGTTATCCCCCTCCGCCCCACGCATCTACCAGGTCGCTGCGGCTCCTCCAGCCGCGGCCGGCACCCGGGCTACGGACCCGCTGCCGTACGAGCCGCACGAAGGAGTATGCGCATGAGGCGAGATCCCACAGCACGACCCGGCCCGGCCGACGGACACCGGCACCGCCGAAGCGCATCGAGGGCCGGTGCGCTGATCGCGGCGTTCGTGCTCGCGGTGTGCGCGGTGGTGGTGGGTGGCGCGGTGTCGCCGGCCGTGGCCGCGACGTTGCCGGCGACGGGTGGGGTGTACCAGCTGGCGGTGACGAAGAGCGGTAAGTGCATCGATGTGCCGGCGGCTTCGACAGCGAACGGTGCGTTGTTGCAGCAGTGGGGGTGCACCGCTGATTCGGACTGGCAGGAGTTCACGCTGACGTCCGCCGGTTCGGGGACGTACCGGCTGGTGAACGTGCACAGCGGCAAGTGCATTGACGTGCCGGACTACTCGACGGTGAGCGGGACGCGGTTGCAGCAGTACAGCTGCGCGGGTCAGACGAACCAGGCGTGGACGCTGGTGGCGAGCGGTTCGGGGACGTTCCAGATCATCAATGTCAACAGTGGTCTCTGCGTCAGTGACGAGGGCGCGTCGACGACGAACGGCACCGCGATCATCCAGGAGACGTGCACCGCCAACACCAACAAGCAGTGGGCCTTCAAGCCCGTCTCCACCACCCACAACACCGTCGCGGCCGACGGAACCGGGACCTACACCACCGTGCAGGCGGCGGTCGACGCGGTCGGGACGGGCAACGCGAGCCGGGTCGTCATCACGATCAAGCCGGGCACCTACCGGCAGGCCGTGACCATCCCGGCGAACAAGCCCTACATCACGCTCCAGGGCACCGGCGATTCCCCCGACGACGTGGTGATCGTCGGCAACCGCAACGCGGGTGACTACGGCACCTCGGGCAGCGCCACCGTGGTCGCCCTCGGCCACGACTTCACCGCGACCAACCTGACGATGTCGAACGACTTCGACGAGAACAGCTCCGACACCGGTGACCAGGCGTTGGCGCTGTATCTCGACGCCGACCGGGCCCTGCTGGACAACGTGCGTCTCCTCGGCGACCAGGACACCTTCCTGGTCAACAACAACGCCCGCGTCTACGTGTGGAATTCATACGTCGAAGGCACGGTGGACTTCATCTACGGCGGCGGCGTCGCGGTCTTCGACAACAGTCGGATCCATGAGAAGCGGACCACCGGCGGCCCCATCACCGCGGCCAGTACCCCCGCCGAGCGTGCCTACGGGTTCCTCTTCTACCGGTCCACCATCACGAGCACGGTGAACAACACCACCCAACTCGGTCGCCCCTGGCGCCAGGACGCCCAGGTCCTCTACCGCGAGTGCACGCTCTCGGCGGCCGTCGCCACCGCTCAGCCGTGGACGAACATGTCCACGAGCACCTGGCAGAACGCCCGGTTCCGTGAGTACCGCAACACCGGTGCCGGAGCCACGGTGAACGCCAACCGGCCGCAGCTCACCGACGCCCAGGCGGCCACCTACACCCCGCAGAAGTACCTCGCGGGCACCGACGGCTGGAACCCCGTCCGCTGATCCGGTCCACAACGTCCTTTCCCGGTACGAGAGAAGAGGGAACCCATGTTCAACAGGAGTGGCACCAGGTTCGGTGCGCTGATCGCGGCGTTCGTGCTTGCGGTGTGCGCGGTGGTGGTGGGTGGCGCGGTGTCGCCGGCCGTGGCCGCGACGTTGCCGGCGACGGGTGGGGTGTACCAGCTGGCGGTGACGAAGAGCGGTAAGTGCATCGATGTGCCGGCGGCTTCGACGGCGAACGGCGCGTTGTTGCAGCAGTGGGGGTGCACCGCTGATTCGGACTGGCAGGAGTTCAGGCTGGATTCGGCGGGTTCGGGGACGTACCGGCTGGTGAACGTGCACAGCGGCAAGTGCATCGACGTGCCGGACTACTCGACGGTGAGCGGGACGCGGTTGCAGCAGTACAGCTGCGCGGGTCAGACGAACCAGGCGTGGTCGCTGGTGGCGAGTGGTTCGGGGACGTTCCAGATCGTCAACGTGAACAGTGGTCTCTGCGTCAGTGACGAGGGCGCGTCGACGACGAACGGCACCGCGATCATCCAGGAGACGTGCACCGCCAACACCAACAAGCAGTGGGCCTTCAAGCCGGTGACGACCGGGCGGGCCTGGTCGGACAAAGCGGACGGCTTCGCCTCCACCGGCGGGGGCACCACCGGCGGCGCGGCGGGCAGCACCGTCACCGTGACCACCTACGCCGACCTGGTCAAGTACGCGACCTCCACCAGCCCGTACGTCATCAAGGTCGCCGCAGCCGTCACGGTGGACCCGTACGGCCACGAGATCCCGGTGACCTCCAACAAGACGATCGTCGGCGTCGGCACCAAGGGGGAGATCGTGCACGGCGGGTTCTTCCTCGGCACCGGCGTCCACAACGTCATCATCCGCAACCTCACCATCCGCGACGCTCAGATGACGGACGACGACCCGGACGACAAGGTCTACGACTACGACGGCATCCAGATGGACACGGCCGACCACATCTGGATCGACCACAACCGCATCGAGCGGATGAACGACGGCCTCATCGACAGCCGCAAGGACACCAGTTACCTCACCATCTCCTGGAACGTCATGGGGACCGAGAACAAGGCCCTCGGCATCGGCTGGACCGACAACGTCACCGCCCGGATGACCATCCACCACAACTGGATCCACGACACCAACCAGCGCAACCCCAGCATCGACAACGTGGCCCTCGCCCACCTCTACAACAACTACCTGCAGAACGTGACCTCCTACGGCAACCTGTCCCGGGGTGCCTCGAAGACCGTCATCGAGAACAGCTACTTCGAGAACGTCGCCAACCCCTTCAACATCGACACCTCGGCGGCGTCCCTGACCCAGTCGGGCAGCGTCATGGTCAACTGCACCGGCAAGCAGGTGACGGCCGGGACGACCTTCACCCCGAGCAGCTACTACGCCTACACCCTGGACGCGGCGAAGGACGTGCCCGCCCTGCTCAAGCAGTACGCAGGCCCGCAGAGCACGATCGGCGGCTGACCCCGCTCCGGCCCCGCCGGTCGGCCCGAACACACCGCAGGACCGTCCCGGGAGGGGCGGCCCTGCGGCGTGTCGGCGGTACTCGGCCCGTACCGCTCCACGGTTTCCTGTCAGCAGGCGCCGAGGTCCTGCCAGACACCCCATTCACCCGTGGTGCCGGGCGTCTCGTTCTGGGTCCACCACTTGGCCTTCCAGGTGTGGCCGCCGTACGAGACGGTGTTGCCGGCGGTGTAGACGGCGCCGCTGTTCCACGCTGCCGAGGCGCAGTTGCCACCCGGCGGGGGAGTGGTCGGAGGCGCGGTCGTCGGGGTGGTCGTCGGCGGGGTGACTCCGGCGAACTTCACCGCGTACTTGGCGAAGTCCCAGTCCGACTGGGCCACGCTGCTGCACGTACCGGACGTCGTCCCGTTGTCGGCCGGGGTGCACTGGCGGTCGCGGTTGAGGGACCAGAACGTGAAGCGATCCATGTGGTGGCTGGTGGCGAAGTCCAGAACCGTCTGGAAGTCGGCCTGACGGAAGTACTCACCGGTGTCGCTGCGGCCGTTCATCCCGGAGAACCCCTCGTGCGCGTACGCGGTCGCCGCGTCCCAGCCGAAGGTGGACTGAAGGATGGAGTTGAAGTTCGTCAGCGCGCTCGTCTGTGCGGCCGCACCGTTGAACCCGCCGTCGAAGGGCATGATCGAGAAGTTGTTCGGCGTGAAGCCCTGCGCCTTGGCCTCGTTGAGCATCTGCTTGCCGAACCAGCCGGTGCCGTCGGCCGTTCCCGCGGTGGTGACGGAGACGTAGAGTCCGGGGTTGTTCTGCTGGAGAATCTTGGCCGCGCCGATCTCATGGGCGATGGCGGTCGCGTTCTCGTACTCCGGCTCCTCCAGGTCGAAGTCGATCGCCTTCAGCTGGTACTTGGTGATGACCTGCTGATAGGCGGCCGCGGTGGACGCCGCGTCGGAACATGCCTGGCCGAGCTTGGTCCCCCCGTACCCGCCGATGGAGACCGACACGTCGCCGCCCTTGGCGCGGATCGCGTTGACGACCGTCCCCACCGCGGTGTCCGACGAGACCGGTGACGTACCGTCCCACGTCGGACTGCAGCCGCCCCCGTTGGGGGCGAGAACGAACGCCAGCTGGAACGCCTTCAGCCCGGTGGCGTCCATGATGGCGCCCGCGTCCGGCGGGTTGTTGTCGTGCGGCATCAGATACGGCGCTGCGGCGTACCACCGGGTGCTGAGTGCGGTGGTGGCGGCGGACGCACCCGAAGCCTGCTGCGCGGTGAACGCCGCGAGTCCGGTGGTGGCCAGTGCCGCGGTCGCGGCACCGCAGAGCAGAGCGCGAAGGCGCTTCATGGGGACTCCTGTCGGGAGAGGTGTCGCCCAGAATCGATTGATGACGCATTCACGTCAATGATTTGGCCTAGACCATTGCTCTCTTTTGAAGATTGCGTACGGCGACATGAGGTGGAAACCGGCTGACATGATCGGGGCGTACCGGCCCGCGAGCCTCGGGGGCGGTCGCGGGGCCGGCTCCCCGGCGACCGCGCCGAGAAGGCCCGCGGAGACCCACCGCACGCACCACGACAGGAGAAGCCATGGGGCTGGACGGACAGGAAGACGGGCCTCGCGCGCCCCGTCCCACGTATGCGCCGACCGGGTCCACGCGTCCGGCGGAGACCACCTGGGACGACGGGCTTCCGGGCCACCGTCGCCGCGAGGAGACCGTGGTCGTCGGGTACGGCGACGACGACTGGCGTGCCGCCTCGGCAGCGGTGCTGCAATGGGGCGTGAAGGTCCGCAGCGGCTTCCGGGTCACGCCGCTGGACGGCGCGGGCGACCGGGTCGTCGAGGGGGGCGACTACCGGATCACCGTCGGCCGGGGGCCGTTCTCCGTGCGCGAGCCGGTGCGGGTCGTCGCCGTCGTGGACACGACGGACGCCCGCGGCTTCGCGTACGGCACGCTGCCCGGCCACCCCGTCTCCGGTGAGGAGGCGTTCGTGGTCCGCCGGGCGCCCGACGGCCGGGTCACCCTGACGCTCCGCTCCCTGACGGCCCCGGCGCCGACGGGCCCGTGGAGGCCTCTCT
>NZ_JBHWZJ010000266.1:0-9741 GCF_042728415.1 Streptomyces sp. NPDC060198
ACGGGCGTCCGGCCCGATGGGCGTCCGGCCCGATGCGTGTCCGGCCCGGCGGGCGTCCGGCCCGGCGGGCGTCCGGCCCGGCGGGCGTCCGGCCCGGCGGGCGTCCGGCTGTGGGCCCGGGCACACTTCGGCCCCGCAGGTCAACGGCGAGTTGACGGGCCTTCGCGCTGCGTGGTGGACTGCCGGAGCCATTCACGGCGACAGCAGAGGAAGCCGGTGCGAATCCGGCGCGGTCCCGCCACTGTCACCGGGAAGCGGCACCCCGACGTGCGTACGACGGACGACCGGGGTGGCCGCCGATCCGGGAGCCAGGACACTCTCGTCGCCGTCTCGTCGAACCAGGGCGCGGACCCTGAGTGAGGACATACGCCATGCCCGGCCGCCGTGCGCCCGATCCCCTGTCAGCCTTCTCCGCCGGCCCGGGACCGCTCCGCCGTACGGCGGGCTGAGCCGTGCGTGGAGAACGCGTCTTCGCGTACGGCGCCACCGCCGGGCTGATCACCGACCGGCTGCTCGGCGATCCTCGCCGGGGCCATCCGGTCGCCGGGTTCGGCCGGGCCGCCGCCGCCGTGGAGAAGCGCCTGTGGCGGGACCACCGGGGCCGGGGGGCGCTGCACGCCCTGGTGTGCGCCGGAAGCGCCGTGGGGGCCGCGGCGCTCGCCTCCCGTGCCGTACGCCGGAGTCCCGCCGCCGCCGTCGCGCTGACGGCCGTCGTCACCTGGTCCGTCGTCGGGGGCACGTCACTGGGCCGCGAGGCCAGGGCCATCGGCGCGGCGCTGGACGCCGGGGACGTCGAGGCGGCCCGGGAGCGGCTGCCGCATCTGTGCGGGCGCGACCCGCAGGCGCTCGACGCCCCCGGGATCGCCCGAGCCGTCGTGGAGTCCGTCGCCGAGAACACCTCGGACGCCGTCGTCGGCGCCCTGGTGTGGGGCGCGCTGGGCGGGGTCCCGGGGCTCGTCGGCTTCCGTGCCGTGAACACGCTGGACGCGATGGTCGGCCACCGTTCGCCGCGTCACCGCCGCTTCGGGTGGGCCTCGGCCCGGCTGGACGACGTCGTGGGCTGGCCCGGGGCCCGGCTGACCGCCGCTCTCGCCGCCGTCGCCGGGGGGAACCCGGGGCAGGCCGTCCGGGCCTGGCGCGCGGACGCGGGCCGGCATCCGAGCCCGAACGCGGGTCCGGTGGAGGCCGCGTTCGCGGGGGCGCTCGGCGTGCGGCTGGGCGGGACCCTCGCGTACGGCGGGCGGGTCGAGCACCGGCCGGTGCTGAACGGCGCCGAGGGGCGGGCCGTGGAGACCGGAGACATCGAACGCGCGGTGCGGCTGTCGCGCCGGGTGAGCGCGCTGGCCCTGGCCGTCTGCGTCGCCGGCCGGCTGGCGGCGGGGCGGCCGTCGGCACGCACGAGTACGGAACGAGGACGGGCATGAGCAGCGGGAACACGAAGAGGGGCGGCGGGCTGCTCGTCGCCGGGACCACCTCGGACGCGGGCAAGAGCGTCGTCACGGCGGGGATCTGCCGGTGGCTGGTGCGGCAGGGGGTGAAGGTCGCCCCGTTCAAGGCGCAGAACATGTCGCTGAACTCCTTCGTGACGAGGGAGGGCGCCGAGATCGGGCGGGCCCAGGCCATGCAGGCGCAGGCCGCCCGGGTCGAGCCGTCCGCGCTGATGAACCCGGTGCTGCTCAAGCCCGGCGGCGACCGGTCCAGCCAGGTCGTGCTGATGGGCAAGCCGGTGGGCGAGATGAGCGCGCGCGGCTACCACGGGGGCCGTCAGGAGTCGCTGTTCGGGACCGTCGTGGACTGTCTGGAGCAGCTGCGGGGCACGTATGACGCCGTGATCTGCGAGGGGGCGGGCAGTCCGGCCGAGATCAATCTGCGGCGGACCGACATCGTGAACATGGGTGTGGCGAGGGCCGCGCGGTTTCCGGTGCTCGTCGTCGGCGACATCGACCGGGGCGGCGTGTTCGCCTCGTTCTTCGGTACGACGGCGCTGCTGAGCCCCGAGGACCAGGAGCTGGTCGCGGGCTATCTGGTCAACAAGTTCCGCGGCGACGTGTCGTTGCTGGAGCCGGGCCTGGACATGCTGCTGGGGCTGACCGGGCGGCGGACGTACGGGGTGCTGCCGTTCACGCACGGTCTCGGCATCGACGAGGAGGACGGGCTGCGGGTGTCGCTGCGCGGGACCGTCCGGGAGTCCGTCGTGGCGCCGTCGCACGGCGAGGACGTGCTGCGGATCGCGGTGTGCGCGGTGCCGCTGATGTCGAACTTCACCGATGTGGACGCGCTGGCCGCCGAACCGGGCGTGATCGTGCGGTTCGTGGACCGGCCGCAGGAGCTGGCCGACGCGGACCTGGTCGTGGTGCCCGGTACCCGGGGCACCGTGAAGGCGCTGGAGTGGCTGCGCGCCCGGGGGCTCGCGGACGCCCTGGTCCGGCGGGCGGCCGAGGGCCGTCCGGTGCTGGGGATCTGCGGCGGCTTCCAGGTGCTCGGCGAGCGGATCGAGGACGAGGTCGAGTCGCGGGCCGGGGTGGTCGAGGGGCTCGGCCTGCTGCCGGTACGCATCCGGTTCGCGCGGGAGAAGATGCTGGCCCGGCCGGTCGGCACGGCGCTCGGCGAGCCGGTGGAGGGGTACGAGATCCACCACGGCGTCGCCGACGTGCAAGGCGGCGAACCGTTCCTGGACGGGTGCCGGGTGGGCCAGGTCTGGGGGACGCACTGGCACGGGTCGCTGGAGAGCGACGCGTTCCGGCGGGCCTTCCTGACGGAGATCGCGCGGGCTTCTGGGCGGCGGTTCACGGTCGCTCCGGACACGAGCTTCGCGGCGCTGCGCGAGGAGCAGCTCGATCTGCTGGGCGACCTGATCGAGGAGCACGCGGACACCGACGCCCTGTGGCGGCTGATCGAGGAGGGCGCCCCCGAGGGGCTGCCGTTCGTCGGCCCGGGCGCGCCGGTGCTTCCCGGGGCGGGCGCCGACGTGGGGGCCGTACCGGCACCCGTACCGGCACCGGTCCTGAGTACGGACGTGTACGACACCGTCCCGTCCGACACCATCCCGTCCGACAGCATCCCGGACACCTCTCTGGAGGCCTTGTGAGCACGCCGTATCCGTTCACCGCGATCGTCGGCCAGGACGACCTGAGGCTCGGGCTGCTGCTGAACGCCGTGTCACCGGCGGTCGGCGGGGTGCTCGTACGCGGCGAGAAGGGCACCGCCAAGTCCACCGCCGTACGGGCGCTCGCGGCTCTGATGCCCGAGGTCGCGGTCGTGCCGGGCTGCCGGTTCTCCTGCGATCCGGCCTCCCCCGACCCGGCGTGCCCGGACGGCCCGCACGCGGCGGCGCCCGGAGCCTCGCGGGCGGCGCGGACGGTGGAGTTGCCGGTCGGCGCCTCCGAGGACCGGCTGGTCGGCGCGCTCGACATCGAACGGGCGCTCGCCGAGGGCGTGAAGGCCTTCGAGCCGGGTCTGCTGGCCGACGCCCACCGGGGAATCCTCTACGTGGACGAGGTCAACCTCCTCCACGACCATCTGGTGGACCTGCTGCTGGACGCGGCGGCGATGGGCGCCTCGTACGTCGAGCGCGAGGGCGTCTCCGTACGGCACGCGGCACGGTTCCTGCTGGTCGGCACGATGAACCCGGAAGAGGGCGAGCTGCGGCCCCAGTTGCTGGACCGGTTCGGGCTGACCGTGGAGGTGGCCGCGTCCCGGGACACCGATCTGCGGGTGGAGGTCGTGCGGCGGCGCCTCGCGTACGACGACGATCCGGCGGCCTTCGCGTCGGCGTGGGCCGACGAGGAGAACGCGCTGCGCGGGCGCATCGCCGCGGCGCGCGCCCTGCTCCCCGGGGTCGTGCTCGGGGACGGGGCGCTGCGGCGGATCGCCGCGACCTGCGCCGCGTTCGAGGTCGACGGGATGCGCGCGGACATCGTGATGGCCCGGACGGCGACCGCGCTGGCCGCCTGGGCGGGCCGCGACGAGGTGACGGCCGACGACGTGCGGCAGGCCGCCCTGCTGGCCCTGCCGCACCGCCGGCGGCGCAATCCCTTCGACGCCCCGGGGCTCGACGAGGAGAAGCTCGACGACACGCTCCGGGAGGCCGCCGAGGAGGAGGCCCGCCGGGACGAGCGGGACGGCACCCCCGACGGTGACCCCGATCCGGACCCCGACCCCGACCCCGGGCCGGGCGGGCAGGGCGGCGGGGGCGGTCCCGGCGGCGGGGTGCCTCCGCAGGGGGGCGGCCCCGAGGAATCGCCTTCGGGCGCGGACGCCCCGGCGGACGGACCGGGCGAGCAGGGTGAACCGGGCGGGCAGGGCTCTCCGTCGGGCGGCGAACAGCAGCCGGTCGCGGCGTCCGAGCCGTTCCGTACGAAGACGCTGAGCGTCCCCGGGCTCGGCGAGGGCGCGGCGGGGCGCCGATCGCGGGCCCGTACCGAGCACGGCCGGACGACCGGCGCGCGGCGGCCGGAGGGTGCGCTGACCAAGCTGCACCTGGCCGCGACCGTGCAGGCGGCGGCCCCGCACCAGCGGGCGCGCGGCCGTTCGGGGCGAGGGCTCGTGGTGCGCCGGGACGATCTGCGGCAGGCGACGCGGGAGGGGCGTGAGGGGAACCTCGTGCTCTTCGTGGTGGACGCCTCCGGGTCGATGGCGGCCCGCCGGAGGATGAGCGCGGTGAAAGGCGCGGTGCTCTCGCTGCTGCTCGACGCGTACCAACGGCGCGACAAGGTGGGCCTGGTGACGTTCCGGGGGCGGGACGCCGAGCTGGTGCTGCCGCCGACTTCGTCGGTGGACGCGGCGGCGGCCCGGCTGGAGACCCTGCCGACCGGCGGGCGCACCCCGCTCGCGGCCGGTCTGCTGAAGGCGCACGACGTGCTGCGGGTGGAGCGGATGCGCGACCCCTCGCGGCGTCCGCTGCTCGTGGTGGTGACGGACGGCCGGGCCACCGGTGGTCCGGAGCCGGTGGCGCTGGCCGCGCGGGCGGGCCGGCTGCACGCCGCCGAGGGCACCGCGTCCGTCGTGGTGGACTGCGAGTCGGGGATCGTACGCCTCGGGCTCGCCGCACAGCTCGCCCGCGATCTGGGAGGCACCGCCGTCACGCTCGACGAGCTGCGCGCCGACTCGATCGCCGGGCTGGTCAAGGATGTTCGAGCAGCCGGGAGGGCCGCGTAATGCCGCAGGGACAGCCGACTTCGGTACCGGAAGACGGGCTCACCACCCGTCAGCGCCGCAACCGTCCGCTCCTCCTGGTCCACACCGGGATCGGCAAGGGGAAGTCGACCGCCGCCTTCGGGCTGGCGCTCCGCGCCTGGAACCAGGGCTGGCCGATCGGGGTGTTCCAGTTCGTCAAGTCGGCGAAGTGGAAGGTCGGCGAGGAGAACGCGCTGAAGGTCCTCGGGGCCAGCGGCGAGGGCGGCACGGTCGCCTGGCACAAGATGGGCGAGGGCTGGTCGTGGGTCCAGCGTGGGCCCTCGGGGGAGAACGACAACACGGTGAACGAGGAGAAGGCCCGCGAGGGCTGGGCGCAGGTCAAGCGCGACCTCGCCGCCGAGACGTACAAGCTGTACGTGCTGGACGAGTTCGCGTATCCGCTGCACTGGGGGTGGATCGACACGGAGGACGTGGTCGAGACGCTGGCGAACCGTCCGGGCACCCAGCACGTGGTGATCACCGGCCGCAACGCCCCGCAGGCGCTGCTGGACGCCGCGGATCTGGTGACCGACATGTCGAAGGTGAAGCACCCCATGGACGCGGGTCAGAAGGGCCAGCGAGGCATCGAGTGGTGAACGGCCCCCGGAACACGCCCCGTCTGGTGATCGCCGCCCCGGCCTCCGGCAGCGGCAAGACCACCGTCGCCACCGGGCTGATGGCCGCCTTCGCCGCGCGCGGACTCGCCGTCTCCCCGCACAAGGTGGGCCCCGACTACATCGACCCCGGCTACCACGCGCTGGCGACCGGGCGGCCGGGCCGCAACCTCGACGCCTACATGTGCGGGACCGGTCTGATCGGGCCGCTCTTCGCGCACGGGGCCGCGGGCTCGGACCTCGCGGTGGTGGAGGGCGTGATGGGGCTGTTCGACGGAGCCTCCGGACAGGGCGAGCTGGCGTCGACGGCGCAGGTGGCGAAGTTGCTGCGGGCGCCGGTGGTGCTGGTGGTCGACGCCTCCTCGCAGTCGCGTTCGGTGGCGGCCCTGGTGCACGGCTTCGCGGCCTGGGACCCCGGGGTGCGGATCGGCGGGGTGATCCTCAACAAGGTGGCCTCCGACCGGCACGAGACGCTGCTGCGCGACGCCCTGGAGGAGTCCGGGCTGCCGGTCCTCGGGGTGCTGCGGCGGACCGCGCGGGTGGAGACACCCTCGCGCCACCTGGGGCTGGTGCCCGTGGCCGAGCGGCGTACGGACGCCGTGGACGCGGTGGCGGCGATGGGCGAACGCGTCCGGGCCGGCTGCGACCTGGAAGCGCTGCTGGCGCTGGCCCGTACCGCTCCCCCGCCGGCCGTGGAGGCCTGGGAACCGGAGCGGTACGAGCTCTCCGGGAGACGTCCGGTGGTCGCCGTGGCGGGCGGGGCGGCGTTCACGTTCGCGTACGCCGAACACGCCGAACTGCTCACGGCGGCGGGCGCGGAGGTCGTCCCCTTCGACCCGCTGCACGACGAGAAACTCCCCGACGGCACGGCCGGACTGGTCATAGGAGGCGGCTTCCCGGAGGTGTACGCCCCCGAGCTGTCGGCCAACGAACCGCTGCGCCGCGCGGTCACCGCGCTCGCGGAGAGCGGGGCGCCGGTGGCGGCGGAGTGCGCGGGGCTGCTCTATCTGGCGCGCGAGCTGGACGGCAGGCCGATGTGCGGGGTGCTCGACGCGAGCGCCCGGATGTCGGAGCGCCTCACGCTCGGTTACCGGGAGGCGGTGGCGGTCGCGGACAGCTCGCTCGCGGCGGCCGGGACCCGGGTGCGCGGCCACGAGTTCCACCGCACGGTGCTGGAGCCGGGTGCCGGCCCCGTACCGGCCTGGGGGATGCACCTGCCGGAACGCCGGGTGGAGGGCTTCGTCCGGGGCGGGGTGCACGCGAGCTATCTGCACACCCACTGGGCGGGAGTGCCGGGGACGGCCCGGCGGTTCGTGGAGCGGTGCGGGGTCACGGACGGCTGAGGTTCGTGGACGGCCCGGCGGTTCGTGGACGGCTGAGGTTCGTGGAGCGGGGTCACGGACGGTGGCGTACGGGCGGGGCGCACGGGCGGGGGCGGTTCAGTCCGCGATGCCGACGACCAGCCAGATGAAGCCGACCCCGCCGATCGTGCAGAGCACGGTGGAACGCGCCGGGTGGTCGTGGTGGGCCTCGGGCAGGATCTCGGCGGCGGCGAGATAGAGCAGGGCGCCGCTGAAGAATCCGAGATATCCGCCGAGAAGTTCCTCCGGAAGAGTGAACACCAGGGTGGTCGCCGCGCCCACGATCGGGGCGATCGCGTCCGCGAAGAGCATGAAGAACGCCTTGCGGCGATTGTTCCCGTAGAGACTGGTAAGGGTGTAGGTGTTGAATCCGTCGGCGAAGTCGTGGGTGATGACGGCCAGCGCGACGGCGGCCCCCATGCCGGCGCCGACTTGGAAGGCGGCACCGAGCGCCACCCCGTCCATCAGGCTGTGGCCCACCATCGCGGCCGCCGCCGTCAGCCCCACCTGGGGGACGCGTTCCTCGCCCGCACCGTGTGCCGCCTGGCGTACCGCGAGCAGACGCTCCACCAGATGGGCCACCAGAAAGCCCCCCACGAACAACAGCAGGGCGGCGGGCACCCCCGCCACGGGCCGCCCCGCCGCATCGATCGCCTCCGGCAGGAGGTCGAGGCCGACCACGCCGAGCATCAGCCCGCCGGCGAAGCCGAGCACCAGGTGGCGGCGGTCGGTGACGCGTTGCGCGACCCAGCCGCCGGCCAGAGTCATCAGGAACGCGCCGAGCGCGACGAACACCGCCATGGGCCCTTGCTAGCCGATCGCCCCCCTTGCCCGCATCTCCGCAGGAGCGCCGTACGCCCCGCCGACGTCCCCAGGACCCGGCGCGGGCGGCCCGTACGAAAGGACTTCCCGTGACCGTAGGCGCAGGGTCCGAAAACCACTCCCCCGCACCCGCCGCGGGGGCGGCGCTCGTCGTCGGCGTCGGCGCCCGCAGGGGCGTCCCCGAGGAAGAGGTGTCCGCGCTGATCGAGCGGGTGCTGCGGACGGCGGGGCTGGCCGTCTCCGACGTGGTCGAACTGGCCACCGTCGAGGCGAAGACCGCGGAGCCGGGCATCGTGGGGGCGGCGGCCCGTCTGGGGGTTCCGCTGCGCGGCAGGTCGGCGGCGGAGCTGACCCGGGTGCCGGTGCCCGGGGCGTCCGAAGAGGTCGGCGCTCTGGTCGGTACGCCTTCGGTGGCCGAGGCCGCGGCGCTCTGCGCGGCGGACGAACTGGTGGTACCGAAGACGAAGTCGGCCCGGGCGACCTGTGCGGTGGCCCGCCGCAGCGGACCGCGCGCGGTTCCCCCGGAAGCGGAATCTTCCGCCGCCCCGGTGACGGAAGGCGCCGCGCCCCTCACCATGGCTGCCATGACTCCCCCCACGCGGTACATCGAAAGCGGCGGCCCCGACCTGCGTCACCACGGCGACGCGGAGGTACGCGGCCGGCAGTTGACCGATCTCGCCGTGAACGTCCGGACGAACACCCCGCCGCACTGGCTGCGGGAACGCATAGCGGCCTCCCTCGGCGGGCTCGCCGCCTACCCCGACGGCCGGGCGGCACGGGCCGCCGTCGCCGCCCGGCACGGGCTCCCGGTGGACCGGGTGCTGCTCACCGCCGGGGCGGCCGAGGCGTTCGTCCTGATCGCCCGGGCGCTGCCGGCCCGGCGGCCGGTGGTGGTGCACCCGCAGTTCACGGAGCCGGAGGCGGCGCTGCGGGCGGCCGGGCACGAGGTGGGGCGGGTCGTCCTGCGGGCGGAGGACGGTTTCCGGCTGGACCCGGCCGCGGTGCCGGAGGACGCCGATCTGGTGGTCGTCGGCAATCCGACCAACCCGACGTCGGTGCTGCACCCCGCCGGTGTGCTGGAGGCACTGGCGAGACCGGGCCGGACCCTGGTGGTCGACGAGGCGTTCATGGACGCGGTGCCCGGGGAGCGCGAGGCGCTCTGCGGGCGTACGGACATCCCCGGCCTCGTCGTGCTGCGCAGCCTGACCAAGACGTGGGGGCTGGCCGGGCTGCGGATCGGCTACGTGCTGGCCGAGCCGGCGGTGATCGCCCTGCTGGAGGAGGCGCAGCCGCTCTGGCCTGTGTCGTCACCGGCGCTGGCGGCGGCCGAGGCGTGCATGGAGCCCCGGGCCCTGGCGGAGGCGGCCGACGCGGCGGACCGGATCGCGGTGGACCGGGCCCATCTGCTCGCGGGTATCGCGGAGTTCGGCGAGATCGAGGTGGTGGAACAGGCCCGGGGGCCGTTCGTGCTGATCCGGCTGGAGGGTGCGGCCGAGCTGCGGCAGGGGCTGCGTTCGCTGGGGTTCGCGGCCCGGCGCGGGGACACCTTCCCGGGGCTGGGACCGGAGTGGCTGCGGCTCGCGGTCCGGGACCGGGTGACGACGAACCGCTTTCTCCAGGCGCTGGACCTGGCGCTCCAGGCGCTGCCGGTGGGGGCCGGAAGACCGGCGGGGTGACGCGACGGGCGGGCCTGCGGGGAATCGGGGGCTCCCCGCGGAACCGGGGCGTACGCGGATCGGGGGCGTACGGCCGGACCCGTCACGGTCCTC
>NZ_JBHWZJ010000267.1:0-9048 GCF_042728415.1 Streptomyces sp. NPDC060198
CCCCGTCGCGGGGTGCCGGCCTCTTCGCTTCCCGGTCACGGAGATCCGTCAGTGGCCGTCCGGGTCGGCCCGCTCCAGGGCGGGCCTGATTCCGGCGGCCGACTCGGTCAGCAGGTAGTCGGCGGCGGCCGTGTCCGTCACCAGGCTGGTCACCAGGCCGGAGCGGAGCACCGCTCCGATCGCCGCGGCCTTGCGCTGGCCGCCCGCGATGGCGACGACCTCGGGGATGCGGCGGAGCCGGTCGGCCTCCACGGTGATGCAGCGCTCGCCGAGATCCCGGCCGACCCGGCGCCCTTCGGCGTCGAAGAGGTGGGCGGACATCTCGGCCGCCACGCCGAGGGAGGCGTAGTGGGCGCGCTCGTCGTCCGACAGCATGTCGTGGACGGTGGAGATGCCCGGCTCCCAGGAGCCGATGGACACCGCCGCGACGGTGACCTTGTCGAAGTAGTCGAAGGCGCGCGCGATCCCCGTCTGATTGCGGAGCGCGGCGGCGGTGGCCGGGTCCGGGAGCAGCATCGGGGCGTAGATGGGGTGCGCCTCGCCGCCGGAGACCTGGGCGGCCCTGCGGACCGCTTCCACGGATCCGCGCTCGGCCGTGCCCGCGTCGTACACGCCGGTCAGCTGGACCACCGTGCACGGCGGCAACTGGTCGAGCGCCGCCGCCATGTGGATGGTGGAGCGGCCCCACGCCAGTCCGAGGACATCGCCCTCGGTCACCAGTTCGCCGAGCAGATCGGCCGCGACCTCGCCCAGGTTCTCCGGGTCGGGGGCGTCCTCCTGCTCGTCCGCCGGGGACTCCACGACGACCGCGTGGCGAAGACCGTACCGGGACCGCAGCGCGTCGGAGCGCTCCGCGTCCAGCTCGGCCGGCACCCGGATCTCGATGCGCACGAGATCACGTTCGAGGGCCGTCTCCAGGACCCGGGCCACCTTGAAGCGGCTGACGCCGAACTCCTCGGCGATCTGGATCTTGGACTTCCCCTCCAGATAGAACCGCCGAGCCATGGCCGCCGCCTGCACGAGCTCCGCGGGGCCCATCCGCATGGCTGACCGACCCGCCGAGATGCCAGACACCGCGATCTCCTCACTGCTGTTCACACGCCCGTTACGCCGTTCATCCTGTCAGATCCGGCGAACTTGATCGGCCTCGTCGGGCCGCGTTCATCTGCCCTTGGCTCAGTGGCCGCATGCCCAGGGCGCGGCGGCCGTCGCAGACTCCGCCTTGGCCCGCAGCGCGCGTACCGCCTCGGCCGGGTCCGACGCCCCGTACACCGCCGAACCCGCGACGAACACGTCGGCGCCCGCTTCGGCACAGCGCTCGATGGTCTCCGCGGAGACCCCGCCGTCGATCTGCAGCCACAGGTCGAGGCCGTGCTGGGAGATCAGGTCCCGGGTGCGGCGGATCTTCGGCAGCATGATGTCGAGGAACGCCTGCCCGCCGAAGCCCGGCTCCACGGTCATGATCAGCAGCATGTCGAGCTCGGGGAGCAGGTCCTCGTAGGGCTCGATGGGCGTCGCCGGCTTGAGCGCCATCGACGCGCGCGCGCCCTTGGCCCGGATCTCCCGCGCGAGCCGGACCGGGGCCGCCGCCGCCTCCACGTGGAAGGTGACGGAGCCGGCGCCGGCCTCTACGTACTGCGGCGCCCAGCGGTCCGGGTCCTCGATCATGAGGTGGCAGTCGAGCGGGGTGTCGGTGGCCCGGCTCAGCGACTCCACGATGGGCACACCGAGAGTCAGGTTGGGCACGAAGTGGTTGTCCATCACGTCGACGTGGAGCCAGTCGGCGCCCTGCACCGCCTTCGCCTCATCGGCGAGACGGGCGAAGTCGGCGGAGAGAATGCTGGGGTTGATCTGGGCCATGCCCCAAGCCTGCCATGCTCCGGACCGCTTGCCCGCCACAGGGAGCCCCAAAGCCTCACGGGGTGGTCACGGTTCGGGCAACGCACGCCGTACATGCTCCCCCACGCCGGGAGGAAGGGGCACGGAGCGGATCACGCCCGCCTCGGCATCCGCCCCGTCGCCGGGGCGCGTCCGCGGCCGGCCGGTCAGCCCGTACGCCGCAGCAGCGCGAGGTACATCGCGTCGGTGCCGTGCAGGTGGGGCCAGAGCTGGACGTCGGGGCCGTCCCCCAGCGCGGGGACACCGGGCATCAGGGGGCGGGCGTCCACCCACTCCGCCTCGACCGGGTCGCCGCCACGCCCCTTCAGGACGTCCTCCACCACGGTCCGGGTCTCGGCGAGGTGGGGCGAGCAGGTCGCGTAGCCGACGACCCCGCCGACCCGTACCGCCTCGAGTGCCTCGCGCAGCAGTCCGCGCTGGAGCGGGGCGAAACCCTCCAGGTCCTCGGGCCGACGGCGCCAGCGCGCCTCGGGGCGGCGGCGCAGCGCGCCCAGACCGGAGCACGGCACGTCCATCAGGATGCGGTCGAAGCTGCCGGGCAGCCACGGCGGGCGGGTGCCGTCTGCGGTGATCACCTGGTACGGGCCCGGGTTGCCGGCCAGTGCCCGCTCCACGAGCCGCGCACGGTGCGGCTGCTTCTCCGCGGCGAGCAGAGCGGCGCCCCGCCCGGCGGCGAGGGCGGCAAGCAGAGCGGCCTTGCCGCCGGGCCCGGCGCAGCCGTCGAGCCAGCGGGTGTCGTCGCCCTCCAGCGGGGCGTTGGCGAGGGCGGCGGCGACGAGCTGGCTGCCCTCGTCCTGCACTCCGGCCCTGCCGTCCCGTACGGCGGCCAGCGCACCGGGCTCGCCGCCCTCGGCCATGCGTACGGCGTAGGGCGACCAGCGGCCCGGGAGCGACTGCTCCTCGCCCAGGGCTTCCGCGAGTTCGGCGGTGGTGGACCGGCCGGGGCGGGCGACCAGGGTGACTTCGGGGCGTTCGTTGTCTGCTTCGAGGAGGTCCTCGATCCCGGCCCGGCCGCCACCGAGGGAGTCCCACAGGGCGGAGACCACCCAGCGCGGGTGCGAGTGGACCACGGCGAGGTGCGCCTCGGCGTCCTCGTCGAAGGGCGGCGCGACCTGGTCGAGCCAGGCGTCCAGGTCCTTCGCGGTGACCTTGCGCAGCACCGCGTTGACGAACTTGGCCCGCCCCTCCCCCAGCACCACGCGCGCCAGCTCGACGCTGGCGGAGACTGCGGCGTGGGTGGGGATGCGGGTGCCGAGCAGTTGGTGCACGCCCATGTTGAGCACGTCGAGCACCGGCGGGTCGACTTCGCGCAGCGGCCGGTCGATGCAGGCCGCGACGATCGCGTCGTACGTGCCCTGCCGGCGCAGCGTTCCGTAGACCAGCTCCGTCGCCAGCGCCGCGTCGCGGCTGTCGAAGTCACCCTTGGCGCGGGCCTTCTTGAGCAGCGGTGGCAGCACGAGGTTGGCGTAGGCATCGCGCTCGTCGACCGCCCGCAGGGCCTCGAAGGCCAGGAACCGCACGGGGTCCTTCTTCGGGCGGCGGTGGGGCTGGGCGGGACGGCGACGCGGCTGGTCGTTCACGTGAAAGGTGCTCCGCTGATGGTGAGGGGACGAACCCACCCAGCCTACGTCGCCGCCGTGCGGGCCGCGGAACCAGTGCCGGTCGGCCCCGCCCGGTGCCGCGCCGGCCGAGGTCCGCCCCGTCGCGACACCCGGCACGCACTCCCGCCGCACCGCCCGGAGCGCCCGGCTACGTCCCGAACGGGCGCTCCGGCCGGAAGGCCCGGACCACGCACCCGGCGCCGCTCATGCACGCCCTAGGAGCTGTCCGGCCGATCATGTTGCTCGTTAGGGTGCTGGCGTGGCGAGGACGAGCGTGAGTAACGAGACGGACAGCATGCTCTGCCTGTGGGTGGAGCCGTGGGGAACCGATCACTGGATGCGCCCGGGTGAGGAGTTCACCGTCGTGACGCAGACAGCACCCGAGGAGTCCCCGTTCAATGTCGTCGTTCACAGCCAGGGCATCACGGTGTGGGTGAATTCGGCCAACGATTCCGAGGTCTTCGACAAGAACGGTAACCCGGCTCCGTGTGGGCACCAGCGTCCCGCCGATGCAGGGTTCTGAGGATCCACTCGGGCTCAGGCACGGAGCCAGATGACGAGGGCTGCCGCTGTGGCCGTGCCGAGGGAGACGTACCCGCGCTTGTCGTAACGGGTGGCGACCGCCCGAGACTGCTTCAGCCGATTGATCGCCCGCTCGACAGTGTTGCGCTTCTTGTACCGCTCCTCGTCGAAGGCTGGTGGCCGTCCACCGCGTGAGCCCTTACGGAGCCGGGCCGCCTTGCTGTCGGTCTTCTCGGGAATCGTGTGCCGGATGCCCGCCGTCGCAGGTAATCGCGGCCTGGCCTGTTGCTGTATGCCTTGTCGGCCGCCAGGCTGTCCGGCTTCCTGCGGGGCCTTCCCGGCCCGACGCGGGGGGACGCGGATCTTCTCCAGGACGGCCGCGAACTGGGTGCAGTCCGCCCGCTGTCCTGGCGTGACGATCAGGGACATCGGGCGGCAGCGGCCGTCCGCGCTCAGATGGAGCTTGCTGGTGAAACCGCCCCGCGAGCGGCCCAGGCCCTCGCCTCCAGCACCACCTCCACCAGGCGGGCGACCAGGCTCTGCCATGGCGTCTCGTCCTGGTGTTCCCTCCCTACGACCCCCTTTGATCCCGGGGCCGGCGGTGGGTCGGTGCGGGCTCCCGCGGCATGCTGATGCGCACGGACGATGGTGGAGTCGACCGAGATGTCCCAGTCGATCTCACCTGCTGCGTCGGCCGCGGCCTGAACCTGCTGGAGCAGACGTTCCCAGGTACCGTCGGCCGACCACAGGCGGTGGCGTTCGTAGACGGTCTTCCACGGCCCGAACCGTTCGGGCAGGTCACGCCACTGCACCCCGGTCCGCACCCGGTGCAGAATCCCGTCGATCACCTGCCGGTGATCCCGCCACCTGCCACAACGCCCGCTACTGACCGGCAGGAACGGCCGCAGCCGTTCCCACTCGACATCACTCAGATCACCCCGCCCCATGCCCGTAGGAACGACTCGGGCACGGAGTAGTCACATGATCGGCCGGACAGCTCCTAGAGGCCGAGCAGCTCACCGGGGGCGATACGGACACCGCGCGCCCAGTCGGCGGCCTGCATGGGCTTCTTGCCCTGGGGCTGCACCCAGAGCAGCTCGACGGCGTGCGAGCCGGTGCCCACGTACACGTTCTTCTTGGTGGCCGAGATCTCGCCCGGGGCGAGGTCATGGCGGTCGATCACCGGGGTGGCCTGGACGAGCTTGAGCCGCTCGCCGCGGAAGAGCGTCCAGGCGCCGGGGGCGGGGGTGCAGCCCCGCACGATCCGGTCGACCCGCAGGGCGGGCGCCGACCACTGCACCTGGGCGTCCTCGACGGTGATCTTCGGGGCGAGGGTGACCCCGTCGGCCGGCTGGGGGACGGCGTGCAGGGTGCCGTCCTCGATGCCGTCCATCGTCGCGGCGAGCAGCCCCGACCCGGCGAAGGCGAGCCGGGTCAGCAGGTCACCGCTGGTGTCGGTGGGACGGACCTCCTCGGTCAGGACTCCGTAGACGGGTCCGGAGTCGAGCCCCTCCTCGATCAGGAAGGTGGAGGCTCCGGTGACCTCGTCCCCCGCCATCACGGAGTGCTGCACGGGGGCGGCGCCGCGCCAGGCGGGGAGCAGCGAGAAGTGCAGGTTGACCCAGCCCCGGGCAGGGATGTCCAGAGCCGCCTTCGGCAGCAGCGCGCCGTAGGCGACGACCGGGCAGCAGTCCGGGGCGATCTCCCGGAGCCGCGCCAGGAAGTCCTCGTCGCGCGGCCGGACCGGCTTGAGGACCTCGATCCCGGCCTCCTCGGCGCGCTCGGCGACCGGGCTGGCGACCAGCCGTCGTCCCCGGCCCGCCGGTGCGTCGGGACGCGTGACGACGGCGGCCACCTCGTGACGGCCGGAGGCGATCAGTGCGTCCAGGGCGGGGACCGCGACCTCGGGGGTGCCTGCGAAGACGAGCTTCATGGGTGGCTGACTGCCTCTCGGGCGGGCGTACGGTGACGAGCGACGCACCAGTCTAGTGCCGCGGTGGCCGAGGTCGCCCCAGGGGAGCGGTGTTCGGTGCGTGCTCCCGCGAGGGGGCCACGAGTCCTTACGGCGGAGCTGTCAGGACGTCGGGCCGACGCCGCGAGCGGGCCGGCCGAACACCCCGACGGGCCAAGGTGCCGCGAGCGGACCCTGCCGGAAAGGGGCACCGGTGCGGCGCGGGCCAGGGGGCGCACACGCGGCGTACGCCCGGCGCACATGCGGAAACGGCCGGAGAGCGTGACCACAAGGGCGGGTCGGGCGTTGGTCAAAGGAGATTGACCGAAGCGAGTCGCCGCGCTGCGGCGGCCCGATCCCTTTCAACGCCGGTTCGAGAGGCTTCTTCATGGCCGACCACGCAACGCACGACGCCCAAGCGCGGGCCAGTCTGCATCTCCTGGTGCGGGACATCGAGCGGGTCAGGCGGCAGGTGGACGCACTGCGCACCCTCACCGCGCAGCTGGGCAATGTCTACCGTCCGCGCCGCTCGGGCCCCTCCGCGGGCTTCGTGGTCTACGGGCGGGCGCCCGCCCCCACGGTCCGTCTGGCCCAGGAGCTGCGGGACAGCGTCGAGACGCTCGTCACCGCGGCGGTCGACTTCGACCGTTCGCTGGGCTTCTCCTGGGACGCGGTGGGTTCGGCCCTGGGCGTCACCAAGCAGGCGGTGCACCGCCGTTACGGCGCGCGCCGTAACGCTCCGCAGCCCGCCGGGGAGGCCGCCGAGGCCACCGCCGGGCGTTCCGGACCCGCCACCGAAGCGGGACCCCCGCACGGCACGGGTACGCCGATGCCGTCGGTGCCCGCGGCCCGGTCGATGCCTCCGCAGCCCGCGCCGGGCGCCCCGCTCCGCGGGGACATGCGGCCGGGCGCCTTCCCCGGCCCGCGCAACGGCTGACGCGACGTCTGAAGCCGCGGCTGACGCACCACACCGGCTGTCGCTCACGGGACGGCCGGTCACCGACGGGCCCGTCGACCGTGGGGCCCCGCAGTCCGCCCGGAAGCGTCCGGCGTCAGCCGATGTCGGGCGGATCGATCCTGATGCGTACAAGCTCCGCTCCGCCCTTGGCCGTCCGCGCGGCCTGAGCCGTCTTCAGCGCGGCGGCGAGCGCGGCACCGCGCCCGGGAACCACCCGGATCAGCAGCCGCTCCCAGGTCTCGCCCTGCGGAGCGTCCCCGGTCCGGCGCGGTCGCCCCGGACCGGCGGAGGGCACCGGTACGGGCCCCAGGATCTCGGCTTCCGGCGGCAGGCTCGCGCTCTGGAGGAACGCGGTGAGTGCCCCGGACGAGCCCGTCACCGAGGCCATGCGGGAAACGGGCGGAAAGCCGAGCTCGGCACGCTCGGCCAACTCCCGGCGGGCGAACCCGGCGGGGTCCCATCGCACCAGGGCCTGGACGGGGCCGAGCGTCGGTTCGGCCACGACGACCACGGCGCCGCCCTGCTCCTGGCCCCGGACCAGCGAGGCGGCGGCGATCCAGCGGCGCAGCGCCTCCTCGCCCGCCCGGAGGTCGGGCCGTCCGAGCATGGCCCAGCCGTCGAGCAGCAGGGCCGCCGCGTATCCGCCCTCGGCGACGGGCTCGGCGCCGGGGGTGCTCACCACGAGGGCGGGGTCACCCGGCACCACGTCCAGGATGTGGTCGCGGCCCGAGGTACGGATTGGCACCTTGGGGAAGGCGCGGCCGAGCTCGTCCGCCGTCCGCCGGGCCCCGACGATCTGCGCGCGCAGCCGGGTGGCTCCGCACTCGGCGCAGTGCCAGGCGTGTTCGGGCCGCCCGCACCAGGCGCAGTCGAGTTCCCGCTGGTCCTGGGCCTGAAGCGGTCCGGCACAGTGCCGGCAGCGGGCCGGGGTGCGGCAGCGGTCGCAGGCGAGCCGGGGAGCGTATCCCCGGCGCGGGACCTGTACCAGAACCGGGCCGTCGCGCAGCCCGTCGCGCGCGGTCTGCCAGGCCAGGCTGGGCAGCCGGGCGGTACGCGCGGCGCTGTCCCGGGCGAGCTGCTCGTCGCCGATCGTGCGGACCAGCGGGGCGGTGCGCCGTACGTGGTCGCGGGTGGCGGTCAGCGGCAGCGCCCAGCCGGTCTCGACCAGCTGGGCGGCCTCCACCGTGCAGCCGGTGGCGCCGAGGAGGAACCCGCACCGCCCGTGGGCGGCCCGGAGCTCCAGGACCTCCCGGACGTGGGGGAAGGGGGCGTTGTCGTCGCTGTGGCTGGAGTCCCCGTCGTCCCAGATCACGACGAGCCCCAGGTCCGCGACGGGGGCGAACATCGCCGCCCGGGTCCCGACCACCGCCCGCACGGAGCCGCGCCGGACGGCGAGCCACTCGCGGTACCGCTTCTCCGGACCGGACTCCGCGGTGAGCAGCGCGTGCAGGCCGGGGCCGAGCAGAGCGGTCAGAGCCGCGTCGACCCGTCCGGCCGCCCGGCCGTCCGGGACGACGACGAGGGCGCCGCGTCCCGAGGCGAGGGTGGCCGCGACGGCTCGGGCGATCTCGTGCGGCCAGTGCGGGCCGGGCAGCGCGGTCCACACGGCCCGGGGTGCGCCGCCCTCGGCGAGCGCGCGCAGGAAGCCGGCCCCCTGGGCGTACCGCTCCCAGGGGCCGGGCGCGGGGGGCGGGGGCGGGGGCAGCGGCCGAGGCGAGGGGCTGCTCTCGGCGCGGCTGTTGCGCGGTGGCACCGCCAGCTGGAGCACGTCCGCGAGGCTTCCGGCGTACCGGTCGGCGACCGCGCGCGCGAGACCCAGCAGCTCGGGCCCGAGGACCGGCTCCGGCGAGACGACGTAGGCGAGCGCGGCCAGGGTGCCCTGATAGTCGGACTCGGCCCGCCGCTCGATCAGAAAGCCGTCGATCAGCCCGCCGCCCTCGCGCCGGCCGCCCCGGACCTGGCGTCCGCCGGCGCCGAAGCGGACCCGGACCCGGACGCCGGGCTGCGCCTCGGCGTCGAGTTCCTCGGGCACCGCGTAGTCGAAGTACTGATCGAGGTGGAGGCCCGCCCAGAGGGAAGCGGCCCCCGGCGAGGGCGTCGCGGCCGGGCCGGGTGGC
>NZ_JBHWZJ010000267.1:9058-9720 GCF_042728415.1 Streptomyces sp. NPDC060198
GTACTGATCGAGGTGGAGCACGCCCTTGTTCACCAGGACCCGTGCCACGGGCAGTTCGGCGGCGAGCGGCGCTCCGCGCCAGGTACGCGGTTTGGCGCGCGGCACCTTCGCCCGGCGCACGGTCTCCCGGATGAGCGCAAGCTGCTCCGGCATGCCGTCCCCGGGCTCGTCCGCCCGCTCGTCCTCGCTGCTCACAGCCACATTCCTACCAGAGGGGACCGACAGCGCACGGTGCGCGGCGAACGACCGGGGCCCGGACACCGTCATGGTGTCCGGGCCCCGGCCGTCGTCACGTGTGCGGGTCCGCCGCCGGCGGACCGGCGGTGGTCAGAGACCGGCGGCCGCGCGCAGCGCGTCGACCCGGTCGGTGCGCTCCCAGGTGAAGTCGGGGAGCTCGCGGCCGAAGTGGCCGTACGCCGCCGTCTGGGCGTAGATCGGGCGGAGCAGGTCCAGGTCGCGGATGATCGCGGCCGGGCGGAGGTCGAAGACCTCGCCGATGGCGTGCTCGATCTTGTCGGTGTCGACCGCGGCGGTACCGAAGGTCTCGACGAACAGACCGACCGGCTCGGCCTTGCCGATCGCGTACGCGACCTGGACCTCGCAGCGGGCGGCGAGGCCGGCCGCGACGACGTTCTTGGCCACCCAGCGCATGGCGTACGCGG
>NZ_JBHWZJ010000268.1:0-9699 GCF_042728415.1 Streptomyces sp. NPDC060198
CCGGCGGGGGCGTGCGGGGTCTCACCGGGTGCGGTGGGCCGGGGTCAGGCTCGGTACTCGTCCGCGAGTGCCTCCGGCGACGCCTGGACCGCGTCGGCCACCCGCGACGCCACGGCACCGCCGTGCTCCGGTGCGGCGGCGGTCAGTACCAGGTCGGCCACCACCGGCCGCCCGTTCGACGCGCACACGGCGGGCCGGGCGCGCGGCGCGTAACCGGCGGCGGTCACGACCAGCACATGGCCCGGCTCGGGGGTGGCGGCCAGCGCGTACCGCCCCGCGTCGTCGGCGACGGCCCGGCCGGCCTGCAGGCCCTGCCGGTCGACCAGGGTCACGGTGGCCCGCGCCACCGGCGCGCCCGCCGCGTCCCGCACCAGACCGTGGAAACCGATGGAGCCCGCGACGGCCGGGGAACCACCGGCGGGCGGCGCGGACGCCCCGCCGTGCAGCACCGCGTCGATGGCCACCAGCGCCTCGGCCTCCGCGAGCAGCGCCGCGCTCTCGCTGTCGGCGACCAGCACCGGACGCGAGGACGGGCGCTGCGAGGGCAGGAACGTGGCCAGCACGAGACCGACCAGCACCGCCCCGGTCGCGATCAGGAAGGAGAGCCGGAACCCGTGCATCGAGGGAACCGCCACCCCGCCCATGGGGAGTGAGGTGTTCGCCAGCACCATGCCGATGACGGCGCTGGACACCGAGGTGCCGATCGACCGCATCAGGGTGTTGAGGCCGGTCGCGGCCCCGGTCTCGGAGGCGTCCACCGCGCCGACGATCAGCGCCGGCAGCGAGGAGTAGGCGAGGCCGATGCCCGCGCCCAGCACCGTCGAGATCACCAGGGTCTGCCAGGCCGCGTCCATCAGCAGGGTCCCGGCGCCGTAGCCGACCCCGATGACCAGCATGCCGATGATCAGGGAGGCCTTCGGGCCGCGCCGGGCGGCGATCCGCGCGTACACCGGGGCGGTCAGCATCATGGTCAGCCCCAGCGGCGCCATGCACAGGCCGGCGACCACCATGGACTGGCCGAGGCCGTATCCGGTGGAGGTCGGCAGCTGGAGCAGCTGCGGGATCACCAGCGACACGGCGTAGAAGGAGACGCCGACCATGATCGAGACCAGGTTGGTCAGCAGCACCTCGCGCCGGACGGTGGTCCGCAGGTCCACCAGGGGTGCGGCGTTCCGCAGTTCGTACAGCGCCCAGGCGACCAGGACCAGCAGGCCGCCGGCTATCAGGCCGAGGGTGAGCGGGGCGGTCCAGCCCCACTCGCTGCCCTTGGTGACGGGCAGCAGCAGGGAGACCAGGCCGAGCGAGAGACCGAAGGCGCCCACGTAGTCGAAGGTGCCGGGCGCGCGCAGCGGCGGCTCGGGCACCAGGAAGACCGTGAGGACCAGGGCCACCAGACCGACCCCCGCCGAACCGAGGAAGAGCGCGTGCCAGTCGGCGTGCTGGGCGACCAGCGCCGCCGCGGGCATACCGAGCCCGCCGCCCACACCGATCGAGGAGCTCATCAGTGCCATCGACGAGCCGAGCTTCTCCGGTGGCAGCTCGTCACGCATGATGCCGATGCCGAGCGGGATCGCACCCATGGCGAATCCCTGGAGCGCCCGGCCGACGATCATGATGAGGAGGTCGTCGGTGAAGGCGCAGACGAGTGAGCCGATCACCATCACGGCGAGGCTGGCGATCAGCATCCGCCGCTTGCCGTACAGGTCGCCGAGCCGCCCCATGATCGGGGTGGACACGGCTCCGGCGAGCAGTGTCGCCGTCATCACCCAGGTCGCGTTCGACTGGGCGGTGTGGAGAAGAGTGGGCAGGTCCTTGATGACGGGTACGAGCAGGGTCTGCATCACCGCGACGGTGATGCCCGCGAAGGCCAGTACGGGGACGAGCGCTCCCCTGGGTTCCTTGATCTCCTGAAGCGGACCGGGACTTCCCCCGGTGTTCTGTTCGTTCGTCGTCCGTCGCATACGTTCGCCTTCCGGGCAGCGGCCATCACCGGAGGGACCCCCCAAGTGCATGCATACCGAACGCTTCTCGGGGCGGGGGTATTCCCGGGGTGAGGGTGCTCGAACTCACCTGCGGTATTGGCCGGTTGGGGGTGGCTGGTTCGTGGTGGGGGGTGAGGGTGCGCGGCCGGCGCGGGGTGTGGCGGCGGTGCGGGCGCCCGGGCGCCGGAAGGCGCGCCCGCGATACCGGGCAGGTCCCCATGTCCGAGAGTCGCAATATTGGAAAGTTCGACTATGGGAGAGTCGCAATGTTGCGAATTCCTGGGTAGTCTCAGAGCTGGAACAGACATGGAAGATGAGGTGAGAGGTCGACCATGGCTACGACTGCGTACCAGACCCGCTTGCGCGAGAAGGGGCAGCTGACCCTGCCCGGCCGCGTGCGCGAGGCGCTGGGTGTCTCCCCGGGAGACGAGCTTGAGTTCGAGGTCAACGACGCGGGCATCGTCGAGGTCCACGGACTGAGGAAGATCCGCACGGACCAGACCTGGTTCTGGACGGAGCGGTGGCAGGCGGGCGAGCGCGAGGCCGATGAGGACATCGACGCCGGACGTACCACCCGTCACGCCGACGAGGACGCTTTCCTGGAGCACCTCGACAACCTCTGACATCCAGCCACCTGGGGGCCTATTGCCGACCTTCGAAACAACGGAACGCTTCGACCGTGACGTCAAGAAGCTGGGAGCGGAGGAGAAACGCCGCTTTCTGGAGACCGTCAAGGAACGGTTTCTCCCGGATGTCGCCCGCGGTCAGTTCCGGACGGGCCTCGGGGTAAAGCCCGTGCAGGGAGTCAGGCCGGGTATCGGCAGGCGCCCTGTGATGGAGATGAGGTGGGCGCCCGACGGGCGCGCCACCTGGCAGTACGGCGACGAGGTGCGGGCGGGTGAGCCGCACGTCATCTGGCGCCGAGTCGGTGGGCACGAGATCTTCGATCCCGGTCCCGCCTGAGTGAGCGGAGCGTCTCCGGGAGGCTGCGGCCCCCGGAGACGTCCCGTGCGGAGGTCCCGTCGGACGGAGATCGCCAGAACGGTTGCTACGTTCACCGTCATGACCAGCGACCCCACCGCGTCGGCGGACCCCGCACCAGCTCCCGTTTCCCCGCCCGGCGGCGGGAGGCGCACCGTGTGCGGCGTGGTCCACGGGTTCGGTCCCGACACGGTGGTCGAGGTGTTCGAGCGGGCGGGCTGGGAATCACGCAGCTCCAGCTGGCACGGGTACGAGGTCACCACCGACTGGTGCGAGATCGAGCTGGACCCGCCGAGCAAGCGCGAGACCCTGATCAACGGTGAGGTCGGGGCCGGCCGGCTGGACGACCTCGCGGCGCTGCTGCGAACCCGCTTCGACGGCGCCTTCTGCCTGGAGCTGTACGACGACGAGGGGGAACTGCTCCGGGAGATACCGTGGGCCGCCGCCGTACCGCCCGCTGCCACCGGCGGCTCCGGGGGCGTCGCAGACCCGAGGACCGAGGCCGCTCGCGACTTCGCGCCGTGTACGCGCGGTGCGGAGCCGGGGACGATGGCGGACATGACAGACGTATCCCTGGACGACGTGGACGGCGTGGACGACGTGTCCCCGGACACCCGCACCGCTCCCCGCCGCCTGAGGCCCCGCACCTGGGCGGCGGTCGTCGCGGCCTGCACCGGCCAGTTCCTGGTCGTGCTCGACGTGTCGGTCGTCAACGTGGCACTGCCGTCGATGCGGACCGACCTGGGGCTGAGCGCCTCCGGGCTCAGCTGGGTCCTCAACGCCTACTCGATCGCGTTCGCCGGGTTCATGCTGCTCGGCGGACGGGCCGCCGACCTCTTCGGCCGTAAGCGGATGTTCCTCGTCGGCCTCGGGCTCTTCACCGCCGCCTCCCTTGCCGGCGGGTTCGCGCAGGAGGGCTGGCAGTTGCTGGCCGCCCGTGCCGGACAGGGGCTCGGCGCCGCCGTCCTCTCCCCGGCGACCCTCACCCTCCTTACCGCCGCGCTCCCGGAGGGCCCGGCGCGCGTCCGCGCGATAGGCACCTGGATGGCGGTCGGCGCGGGCGGCGGAGCGGCGGGCGGGCTGATCGGCGGGGTCCTGACGGACCTGCTCTCCTGGCGCTGGGTCCTGCTGATCAACGTCCCCGTCGGTGCTCTGGTCCTGGCCGGTGCCGCGTTCCTGCTCGCCGAGGGCCGGGGCGGCGAACGGCGCCGGATCGACCTGCCGGGCGCCGTCCTCGTCACGGCGGGCCTCGCCGTCCTCGCGTACGGGATCGTGCAGACCGAGGCGGTGGGCTGGACCGCCCCCGCGACACTCGTCCCCCTGTTCGCAGGGCTGGCCCTGCTCGGCGCGTTCGTGCTGGTCGAGTGGCGTACGGCCGCCCCGCTGATGCCCCTGCGGGTGCTGGGCGTACGGGCCGTGGCCTCGGCCAACGCCGCGATGCTGCTGCTCGGCTCGGCCACCTTCTCGATGTGGTACTTCATGACCGTGTACGCCCAGAACGTCCTCGGCTACTCCCCGCTGGAAGCCGGGCTCGCCCTGCTGCCCACCTCCGCCGCGATCGTCCTCGGCTCGAAACTCGCCCCGCGTTTCATGGCGCGTACCGGTGCGAAGCCGATGGCCCTCACCGGCATCCTGCTCACGATCGCGGGCTTCGGCTGGCAGTCCACCATGGGCGCCGACAGCCACTACGCGGCCGGCATCCTGCTGCCCGGCGTCCTGATGGCCTTCGGCATGGGTTTCGTCTCCACCCCGCTCGCCTCCCTCGCCACCTCCGGTGCCGCCCCCGGGGACGCCGGACTCGTCTCCGGCCTCGTCAACACCTCCCGCACGATGGGCGGGGCGCTCGGGCTCGCCGTGCTCTCCACCGTCGCCGCCGCCCGCACCGGCGACTCGGCCACCCCGGCAGACCTCACCGCCGGGTACGCCCTCGCCTTCCGTACCGCCTCCGGTGTGCTGCTGGCGGCGGCCCTGCTGGTGCTGCTCTGGCTGCCGGGCGCGAAGGCGGGACGGGCGGCCGGGGGCCGGTCAGCGCGGGAATGACTCAGAGCCAGCCCTGCTGCCGGGCCGCCCGGGCCGCCTCCGTGCGGTTGCGGGTGCCGGTCTTGCCGATCGCGGACGAGAGGTAGTTCCGCACGGTCGACTCCGAGAGGTGCAGCTGCCGCGCGATGTCCGAGACCGTCGCCCCGCCGGAAGCCGCGTTCAGGGCGTCCCGCTCGCGGCCGGTGAGCGGGCACGGACCCGCCCCGAGAGCGGCCGCCGCGAGGGCGGGATCGACCACGGTCTCGCCGCCCAGCACCCTGCGGATCGCCCCGGCCAGCTCCTCCACCGGGCCGTCCTTGACCAGGAAGCCCGAGGCGCCCGCCTCCATCGCCCGCCGCAGATACCCGGGCCGGCCGAACGTCGTCAGGATCAGCACCCGGCACTCCGGCACCTGCTCCCGCAGGTCGGCGGCGGCGTCCAGACCGCTGCGCACCGGGAGCTCGATGTCGAGCAGCGCCACGTCGGGCCGGGAGGTGAGGGCCGCGGGCACGATCTCGTCCCCGGAGCCCACCTGGGCGACCACCTCGAAGTCCGGCTCCATCCCCAGCAGCAGGGCGAGCGCGCCCCGCATCATGCCCTGGTCCTCGGCGAGCAGCACGCGCACGGACGCGGTGGGTCGGTGGTCCTGCGGCATCTCGGTCACGGAGAAGAGAGTATGACCGCGCGGCGCGGTCACGCAGCCGGTAGGGCCGCCCGGCTCAGGGCGTGGGGATGCCCGCCGGGCGGCGGGGCGGGAGCCCGAACCGCACCGGCACCCCCGGCGAATACAGCACGCTGACCGGATCGCCCACCGGTGCGGGCAGTCCCGCCGCGGCGACGAGGTTCTCGGCGCAGTCGAGGAGTTCGGCGCGGTGCAGGGGCCAGCGGGGGTGGGCGTTCGGCAGGTAGCGGGAGCGGCCGAAGAAGGTGCTGTGCATGCCCCAGCGCGCTGTCAGGAAGTGTTCGAGCTCCGAGGGCTCACCGACCTGTTCGCCGATGCGTACCGCGATCCGGCTGTGCGCGTCGGCGGGCCCGCCCCAGCGCCGGCGACTGGTGTACGTCACCGTGTCGCCCTCCCGCCGGACCTCCATCTTCGACCACACGTAGGGCAGGCCGAACGCGCTCCGTCCGACAGCGACGGGAAGCAGACGGGAGGCGTCGAGCGAACGGAAGACCACGCCCCGGCGACCGTGGGCGTCCACCGAGTACAGACGGACGTTGGTCTCCGGGAAGGAGCCGAGGTACGGGACCCCGGGCAGACCGAACCACCCCACGCGGTGCATCCGGAAGGCGACGAGTCCGACGTACGTGACCCCGTCCAGGGTGTCGGGCCGGGTACCGGCCGGAAGCAGCGGGGCGACGAGGGCCGGGTCGACGGCCCAGTGGAGGAAGGCCAGATCGAGCCAGGACTGGGTGAGTACGGGACGGTCCGCCGTGTGGGGAGGGTCGGCCGTTATCGGTTCCGGGATCGTGGTCAGCGGCACCATCGTGTCAGTGTGCCACTGGCGTACCGGCGTTCGAGGTGACGCCGGACACACGTCCACCCGTCCCCGCTCACCGCCCCGGCTCCCCGGGCAGCTCCGCCCGTACGACGAACCCGCCGTCCGGACCGGGGCCCGCCCGCAGCGAGCCGCCGGCCAGCGCCAGCCGCTCGGAGAGCCCCACCAGGCCCGTACCGCCGTACGCGTACGAGAGCTCCTCGCCGCCCGCCCCAGGGCCCCGGCGCCGGTCGCCCGGGGGTTTCCCGCCACCCTGCTCGCCGGACGGCCCACCGTCGGTGACCGTCAGTACCACCCGCTCGCTCCCGGACGTGACGGAGAACACGCAGTGGGCCGCGTCGCTGTGCCGCACGACGTTCGTCACCGCCTCGCGCACCACCCAGCCCAGCAACGCCTCGGTGCGGGGGGAGACCGGTGGTCCGCCGCGGTGCACCGTGCCCTCGATCCCGACGGCGGTCAGCACCGACACCGCACGTTCCAGTTCACCGACGAGGCTGCCCTCGCGGTACCCCGTCACCGCCTCCCGGACCTCGGTGAGCGCCTGGCGGCCGACCGACTCGATGTCCGCGATCTGGCCGAGCGCCGCGTCCACGTCCCGGGGGGCCAGCCTGCGGGCCGCCTCCGACTTCACCACGATCACCGACAGGGTGTGCCCCAGCAGGTCGTGCAGGTCGCGGGAGAACCTCAGGCGCTCCCGCTCCACCGCGTTGCGCGACAACTCGGCCTGGGCTTCACGTAGTTCCCGCACGGTCTCGGACAGTGCGAGGATCGAGGCCGTCACCGCGCCGGAGACGAACGTCCCGTAGCCGATCGTCCATGGGTCCGACGCCTGGTCGCTGCGCCACACGGTGACGGCCACGCCGCACACGGACAGTCCGACGAGCGCGAGGGTGAGCGCCCGGCCCCGCAGGATCGTGCCGCTCGCCAGCGAGAGGAGCGGGAAGAAGAGCAGCCAGCTTCCTCCGTAGCCGGCCGCCAGGCCGAAGGTGATGGCCGCCAGGGCGCCGAGCAACACGTACGACCCGGTGGTCCGGCGTCGATCCGGAACGAAACTGCGGAAGACCAGTTGGATGTAGAGGGAGTTGAACAGGAGGACGCCCACCGCACCCACCCAGGGGTTCGGGGTCTCGCCCTTCCAGAGATTGGAGAAGGCCCCGAGCCCGAGCAGCAGCCACGGCATCAGCGCGTACGGACCCGGGCCCTTTGGCCACCGGCTCCGGGGCCACCGCCACCGGCCCGGCGGGTCCTCCGCGCAGTCCGGGCCGGGCTCGTACTCCCGCGCGCACGCGTGGCCGGGCCGCTCCGCGCGGTCCGGGCCGGGGCCGGGTGCGGCGCCCGCCTTCACAGGGTCCTCGCCGCACGCCGATACGAGACGACCGCGTAGCCACCGAAGAGGGCCGTCCAAGCGAGGAGTTCGGCGATCGAGGAGAGATGCGGAGCGTGACCGGCGACCGTCGTCCAGCCGAGATCGGCGAAACCGTGCGCGGGAGTGTGGGCGCCGACGGCCCGCAGTGGTCCGGGCAGGGAATCCAGCGGGAACCACAGCCCGCCGATCACCGCGAACCCCGTCATGCAGGCGATGTTGACCACTCCGGTCCCCTGCGGGGTGAGGCGGTAGCCGTTGCCGATACCGAGCAGGGTGAACGGCAGCGTACCCACCCACAGCAGGGCCACCAGCAACACCCACTGCCCCCAGTCGAGTTGGATGCGGTTCACCAGTGCTCCCGCCAGCAGCACCCCGACCACCGCGGGAAGGACCGTCACCGAACCGCTGACGGCCCGGCCCACCACGATCCGCGACGGGGCGAGCGGAGTGATCCGCAACTGCTTGAGCCAGCCGAGGGACTTGTCGGACGCGATCCCCGTACCGACCGCCATCGCCGAGCCGAGAGCCCCGTACGCGGCCATGCCGGTCATCGAGTACGCCCGCCAGTCGTCGGCGCCCGCGCCGCCCCCCGAAGTGTCGCCGATGTTGGTGAAGAGCAGGTACATCAGTACCGGCATCCCCGTCCCGAAGATCAGGAACGCGCCGTCCCGCAGGGTCCGGCGGACTTCCAGCATCACGTACGCGTACATCACCGTGTCTCCTCGGACGTCTCGGCGGGACTCGCGGTCAGGGCGAGGAACGCGTCCTCCAGCGTGGCCCGCGACACGGCCAGTCCGCGCACCGCTCCGGCCCCGGCCAGCGCGACGACGGTCGCGTCCGGGTCCGCCGACCGCAACAGGGCACGTCCGCCCCGGACTTCGACGCCGGTCACGCCCGGCAGGCGGTCCAGCCCGTCGGCGGTGCCGCCCACCAGGTCGATCCCGACGAGACCGCCTCCCACGGCGCCCCGGATGCCGTCCCCGCTGTCGTCCGCGACGATCCGCCCCCGGTCGAGGACGACGATCCGGGCGGCGTTCTCGTCCGCCTCCTCCAGGTAGTGCGTGGAGAAGAGCACGGTGTTGCCGCGTTCCGCGTAGGCGCGCATCGAGTCCCAGAACGCCCGCCGGGCCTCCACGTCCAGCGCGGCGGTCGGCTCGTCCAGCACGAGCAGCCGGGGATTGCCCGCCAGCGCGACGGCGAAGCGCACCCGCTGCGTCTGGCCGCCGGAGAGCTTGTCGACCCGGCGGTCCGCGAACGCCGAGGCGCCCGCGAGCCCGAGGACCTCGCCGATCTCCATCGGCGCGGGGTAGGCCGACGCCACGAACTCGACCAACTCCCGCACGGTCACCCGGGGAATCGGCCGGCCCTCCTGGAGCATCGCCCCGACAAGCCCCGCCCGCACCGACTTCTCCGGGGAGCGGCCGAACAACTCCACCGTCCCCCGGTCGGGTTCGTCGAGTCCCAGCAGCATCGCGATGGTGGTCGACTTCCCGGCTCCGTTGCGGCCCAGCAGAGCGACCGTCTCGCCGGCCCCGATCGTCAGGCCGATGCCGTCCACCGCGCGCACGGTCCGGCCCGAACGCCCTTTTGTCCGGAAGGACTTCGACACTCCGTCGAACCTCACCGCAGGAACGTCCCTACCGCCCCCGCTCTTCCGGTCCCCAACCGAGAACCCGGCGGCCGGCCACGCTGCGGCCGGCCCCCCGCCCGCACTTCCCGTTGTCGTCATGGAGGCGACGGTACGGGTGGCGCCGGGGCCGACGGCAGAGCCGTGCGTACGGCTTCCGGCAGGACGAATGTCACGGGTGCCGGGAAAGGCGGCGGGGGCCGTCCCGGCCGTTCCGGCCCGGAC
>NZ_JBHWZJ010000269.1:0-9648 GCF_042728415.1 Streptomyces sp. NPDC060198
CCTCGTGGTGCCGGGGCCTTCCCGCGCGTACAGGGCTCAGACGTTCGTCAGTGCCTCGGCGGACCGGGGGAGCGGGGCGGCACCGGCCACCGGACGCTCGCGCTGGGAGAGCAGGACCCGCAGGACCCAGATCCACACCAGGCAGGCTCCCACCATGTGCAGGCCCACCAGGATCTCCGGGGTGTCCAGGAAGTACTGGACGTACCCGATGACGCCCTGGCCCATCAGGACGAGGAACAGCTCGGCGGCGCGACGACGCGGTCCGGGCGGGGCGTCCACGGCCTTCAGCACGAACCAGAGCGCCAGCGTCAGCGCCACCACGACCCAGGCCAGGTCCGCGTGCAGCTGGCTGATCAGCTTCCAGTCGAGCGGGATGCGGTGCACGTCGCTGGAGTCGCCCGCGTGCCGGCCCGCGCCGGTCACCACGGTGCCGACGGCGACCAGCAGCCCCGCGGCCACCACGAGGATCCAGGTCAACTGTGAGACGGCCTTGCCGACCAGCGGTTTCGGGGCCTCGTCGCCCTCGCCGACCCGGTGGTGCAGCACCACGGCGACGGTGATCAGGGCTGCGGAGAGCAGGAAGTGCGCGGCCACGCTGTACGGGTTGAGGCCGACCAGCACCACGAAGCCGCCGAGCACGGCGTTGCCCATGACCACCCAGAACTGGGCCCAGCCGAGCCGGGTGAGGCTGCGGCGCCGGGGCTTCAGCGCCCGCGCCGCGACGATCGCCCAGCCGACGGCCGCGCAGAGCACGTACGTCAGCATCCGGTTGCCGAACTCGATGACGCCGTGGAAGCCCATCGCGCTGGTCGTGGTGAGGCTGTCCTCGGTGCACTTGGGCCAGGTGGGGCAGCCGAGACCGGAACCGGTCAGCCGCACCGCGCCGCCGGTGGCGACGATGATCACCGCCATCACGACGGCGGACATGGCGGCCCGGCGGACGGTCCGGGGGTCCGGGGTCCACCGGTCGGCGATGTACTGGAGGGGGTTCCGCGCGGCTTGAGCGACTTCGGCTCGGGTCAGCTTGGGCACGCGCACCATCGTAAGCGGCAGCTTGTGCAAGCTTTCACGAGGGGGACGAGTCACCGCGAACCGTGACCGGAGTCACCGCGTCGCGCGGCCCCGTCCCACTCCCGGCGGATGAACCGGTCTACTCCCAGCGGAAGAACTTCGCCGCCGCGCCGAGCCCGAGTACCGACCAGACGGCGAGGATGCCCAGATCGCCCCAGGGGACGCCCGCACCGTGCTGGAGCACGTCCCGCAGGCCGTCCGAGAGAGCCGCGATCGGCAGCAGGCCGAGCGCCGAGGCCACGGCGTCCGGGAACTTCTCCATCGGCACGATCACCCCGCCGCCGACCAGCAGCAGCAAGAAGACCAGGTTCGCCGCCGCGAGGGTCGCCTCCGCCTTCAGGGTCCCGGCCATCAGCAGGCCGAGCCCGGAGAAGGCGGCGGTGCCCAGCAACAGCAGGAGCAGCACCGAGAGGGGGTCGCCGTGCGGCGACCAGCCGAGCGCGAAGGCGATCACCGTCAGCAGGACCACCTGGAGCACCTCGGTCACCAGGACCGACAGTGTCTTGGAGGCCATCAGCGCCCACCGCGGCAGCGGGGAGGCGCCGAGCCGCTTCAGGACGCCGTAACGGCGCTCGAAGCCGGTGGCGATGGCCTGGCCGGTGAAGGCGGTCGACATCACGGCCAGCGCGAGGACGCCGGGCGTCAGGAAGTCGACCGGGTCGCCGGAACCGGTGTCCACGATGTCGACGGAGCCGAAGAGCACCAGCAGCAGCGCCGGGATGATCACCGTCAGCAGCAGCTGTTCGCCGTTGCGCAGCAGCATCCGGGTCTCCAGCGCGGTCTGCGCGGCGATCATCCGGGTCAGCGGGGCGGCGCCCGGGCGGGGGGCGTACGTACCGGCGCTCATGCGCGCAGCTCCTTGCCGGTGAGTTCCAGGAAGACGTCCTCCAGGGTGTGCCGCTCGACGGCGATGCCGTCCGGCATGACCCCGTGCTGGGCGCACCAGGAGGTGACGGTGGCGAGCAGCTGCGGGTCGATGGTCCCGGAGATGCGGTACGAGCCGGGGACGGGCTCGGCGGCGCCGGAGCCGTCCGGCAGCGCCTTGATGAGCGAGCCGAGGTCGAGCCCCGGGCGGCCCGAGAAGCGCAGGGTGTTCTCGGCGCCGCCCCGGCACAGCTCCTCGGGGCTGCCCTGGGCGACGACACGCCCGGCGTCGACGATGGCGACGTCGTCGGCGAGCTCCTCGGCCTCGTCCATGAAGTGGGTGGTGAGCACGGCGGACACGCCGTCGGCGCGCAGCTCGCGCACGAGGTCCCAGGTGGCACGGCGGGCCTGCGGGTCGAGCCCGGCGGTGGGCTCGTCCAGGAACACCAGCTCGGGGCGGCCGACGACGGCCATGGCGAGCGCGAGGCGCTGCTGCTGGCCGCCGGAGAGACGCCGGTAGGTGGTGCGTCCGCAGCCGCCGAGCCCGAGGCGTTCGATCAGGGCGCCGACGTCCAGCGGGTGTGCGTGCAGCTTCGCCATGTGGCGGAGCATCTCCTCGGCGCGGGCGCCGGAGTAGACGCCGCCCGACTGGAGCATGACGCCGATCCTCGGCCGCAGCCGGGCCGCGTCGGTGACGGGGTCGAGGCCGAGTACCCGGACGGTGCCGGCGTCGGGGCGGCGGTAGCCCTCGCACGTCTCGATCGTGGTGGTCTTGCCGGCGCCGTTGGGGCCCAGGACCGCGGTCACCGTGCCCGCCGCGACGCTCAGATCGAGTCCGTCGACGGCTGTCTTGGCGCCGTACCGCTTCACCAGGCCTTCGACCCGTACGACAGGCTCGTTGCTCATGGCCGGTAAGTCTAAGTCCCGGTGGATTTCGGGGGACCCGCCGGGGCCCTTGCGGGAGCGGGGATCCGTGGCCAGATTAGGTAACCCTAAGTGACGAACCGCACCGTTGATCGTTCCGGACCGTGGTTGTCATGCCGCTCCGAATTACGCAACAATGGCGTTGTGAAATACGTTGGCGAGGCTCCGCAGGAGGAACTCGCGACCGGTGAGCGTTCGACGCGCAACCGGATCGCGCGCTCCATCCTCGACCACGGCCCGTCCACCGCCGCCGACCTCGCGAAGCGGCTCGGCCTCACCCAGGCCGCCGTCCGGCGCCACCTGGACGCCCTCGCCTGCGACGGGGTCGTCGAGGCCCGTGAGCAGCGGGTCTACGGGACCCGCACCCGCGGGCGGCCCGCCAAGGTCTTCGCGCTGACGGACAGCGGCCGGGACGCCTTCGACCAGTCGTACGACAAGCTCGCGGCCGACGCGCTGCGCTGGATCGCCGAGACCGCGGGTGACGAGGCGGTCGTCGCGTTCGCACGCTCCCGAATGGCGGCCCAGGCGGACAAGTACCGCGCGGCGGTCGAAGCCGCCGCCCCCGAGGACCGGACAGCGGCTCTGGCCAGCGCTTTGTCCGCGGACGGGTACGCTGCTACGGCGCGCAGCGCGCCGGGCCCCCAGCAGGCCGAGCAGCTCTGCCAGCACCACTGCCCGGTCGCACACGTCGCCGAGCAGTTCCCGCAGCTGTGCGAGGCGGAGACGGAGTTCTTCTCCGAGCTGCTCGGGACCCATGTACAGCGTCTGGCCACCCTCGCCCACGGCGACGGCGTGTGCACGACGTACGTACCCAAGGGCGGTCCGGGCGGCGGTAGCACCGACGCCGGCTCGCACCCACAGACCACCACCTCAGTATCAGCAAGCACTGCCGGGAGGAACCCCGCATGACGCTCCCTACGGAGACTGCCCACCCCGAACTCGAGGGTCTGGGTACGTACGAATTCGGCTGGGCCGACTCCGACGCGGCAGGCGCGGCGGCCAAGCGCGGCCTCTCGGAAGAGGTCGTCCGGGACATCTCGGCGAAGAAGAACGAGCCCGAGTGGATGCTCAAGCTCCGCCTCAAGGGCCTCAAGCTGTTCGGCAAGAAGCCCATGCCGAACTGGGGCTCGGACCTGTCGGGCATCGACTTCGACAACATCAAGTACTTCGTGCGGTCCACCGAGAAGCAGGCGGAGTCCTGGGAGGACCTGCCCGAGGACATCAAGAACACGTACGACAAGCTCGGCATCCCGGAGGCGGAGAAGCAGCGCCTGGTCGCCGGTGTCGCCGCGCAGTACGAGTCCGAGGTCGTCTACCACCAGATCAACGAGGAGCTGGAGGCGCAGGGTGTCATCTTCATGGACACCGACACCGCGCTGAAGGAGCACCCGGAGCTCTTCAAGGAGTACTTCGGCACCATCATCCCGGTCGGCGACAACAAGTTCGCCTCGCTGAACTCGGCCGTGTGGTCCGGTGGCTCGTTCATCTACGTGCCCAAGGGCGTCCACGTCACCATCCCGCTCCAGGCCTACTTCCGTATCAACACGGAGAACATGGGCCAGTTCGAGCGGACGCTGATCATCGTCGACGAGGACGCCTACGTCCACTACGTCGAAGGCTGCACCGCGCCGATCTACTCCTCGGACTCGCTGCACAGCGCCGTGGTCGAGATCATCGTGAAGAAGGGCGGCCGCTGCCGCTACACGACCATCCAGAACTGGTCGAACAACGTCTACAACCTGGTCACCAAGCGCGCCGTGGCGTACGAGGGCGCGACCATGGAGTGGGTCGACGGCAACATCGGCTCCAAGGTCACCATGAAGTACCCGGCCGTCTACCTCATGGGCGAGCACGCCAAGGGCGAGACGCTCTCCATCGCCTTCGCGGGCGAGGGCCAGCACCAGGACGCCGGCGCCAAGATGGTCCACATGGCCCCGAACACCTCGTCCAACATCGTCTCCAAGTCGGTGGCCCGAGGCGGTGGCCGCACGTCCTACCGCGGCCTCATCGAGATCGGCGAGGGCGCGCCGGGCGCGAAGTCCAACGTGCTCTGCGACGCGCTGCTCGTCGACACGATCTCGCGCTCCGACACCTACCCGTACGTCGACGTCCGCGAGGACGACGTGTCGATGGGCCACGAGGCGACCGTCTCCAAGGTCTCCGAGGACCAGCTCTTCTACCTGATGAGCCGCGGCCTCACCGAGTTCGAGGCCATGGCGATGATCGTGCGCGGCTTCGTCGAGCCGATCGCCAAGGAGCTCCCGATGGAGTACGCCCTGGAGCTGAACCGGCTGATCGAGCTGCAGATGGAGGGCTCGGTCGGCTAGTACGGCCCCTGCCGTCCGCCCCGACCGACCCCCCGTTCCAGACTTAAGAAAGCGAGCACTACGACAGCCATGGCTGAGGCTCAGAATTCCCCGGTGGGCTCCACCACCGCCGGTTCCATCGCGGTTGCCGCCGAGTCGACCGTCGCGACGCGCATGAGCGCACCGCCCTCCTTCGACGTGGCGGACTTCCCGGTCCCGCACGGCCGCGAGGAGGAGTGGCGCTTCACGCCGCTGGAGCGCCTGCGCGGGCTGCACGACGGCACCGCGGTGGCGGACGGCGGCGGCGTGAAGGTCGCCGTGGAGGCCCCCGAGGGTGTCACGGTGGAGACCGTGGGCCGCGACGACGCCCGGCTCGGCCGGGCCGGCGTCCCGGTGGACCGGGTCGCCGCCCAGGCGTACTCCGCGTTCACGCAGGCGTCGGTCGTCACGGTCGCCAAGGAGGCCGTGCTCACCGAGCCGGTCCGCGTCGCGGTGCACGGCGAGGGCGGTACGGCGTACGGCCACCTGCTCGTCGAGGTCGGCGCCTTCGCCGAGGCGGTCGTGGTCATCGACCACACCGGTGACGCGGTGCTCGCCGCCAACGTCGACTACGTCCTCGGCGACGGCGCGAAGCTCACCGTCGTCTCCGTCCAGGACTGGGACGACACGGCGGTCCACGTCGGGCAGCACAACGCGCTGATCGGCCGCGACGCCTCGTTCAAGTCCGTCGTCGTCACCTTCGGCGGCGACCTGGTCCGGCTGCACCCCCGGGTCGCGTACGCCGGCACCGGCGGCGAGGCCGAGCTGTTCGGCCTGTACTTCACGGACAAGGGCCAGCACCAGGAGCACCGTCTCCTGGTCGACCACAACACCCCGCACTGCAAGTCCAACGCGGTGTACAAGGGTGCCCTCCAGGGCGACGGGGCCCACGCCGTCTGGATCGGCGACGTCCTGATCCAGGCGAAGGCCGAGGGCACCGACACCTACGAGATGAACCGCAACCTGGTTCTGACCGACGGTGCCCGCGTCGACTCGGTCCCGAACCTGGAGATCGAGACCGGCGAGATCGTCGGCGCCGGCCACGCCTCGGCGACCGGCCGCTTCGACGACGAGCAGCTGTTCTACCTCCAGTCCCGCGGTATCCCGGCCGAGGAGGCCCGCCGACTCGTCGTGCGCGGCTTCTTCGCCGAGCTGGTCCAGCAGATCGGCCTGCCGGACGTCGAGGCGCGTCTGCTCGACACGATCGAGGCAGAGCTGAAGGCGTCCGTCTGATGGCGTTCGTCAAGGTGTGCGCGCTGAGTGAGCTGGCGGACGACACCCCCAAGCGGGTGGAGCTCGACGGCACTCCGGTCTCGGTCGTCCGTACCGAGGGCGAGGTGTTCGCCATCAACGACATCTGCTCGCACGCCAATGTGTCGCTGTCGGAGGGCGAGGTGGAGGACTGCATGATCGAGTGCTGGCTGCACGGCTCGTCCTTCGACCTGCGCACCGGCAAGCCGTCCGGCCTTCCCGCGACGCGCCCCGTCCCCGTTTACCCCGTAAAGATCGAAGGGGACGATGTGCTCGTCTCCGTCACCCAGGAGTCCTGAGTCACCCATGGCAACGCTTGAAATCCGCGACCTGCACGTCACCGTCGAGGCCGACAACGCCACGAAGGAGATCCTCAAGGGCGTCGACCTGACCGTGAAGCAGGGCGAGACCCACGCCATCATGGGCCCCAACGGGTCCGGCAAGTCCACCCTGGCGTACTCGCTCGCCGGTCACCCCAAGTACACGATCACGAGCGGCACCGTCACCCTCGACGGCGAGGACGTCCTCGAGATGTCCGTCGACGAGCGCGCCCGCGCCGGCCTGTTCCTCGCCATGCAGTACCCGGTCGAGATCCCCGGTGTCTCGGTCTCCAACTTCCTGCGCACCTCCGCCACCGCCGTCCGCGGCGAGGCCCCCAAGCTGCGTACGTGGGTCAAGGAGGTCAAGGAGACGATGGCCGGGCTCCAGATGGACCCGGCGTTCGCCGAGCGCAACGTCAACGAGGGCTTCTCCGGCGGTGAGAAGAAGCGCCACGAGATCCTTCAGCTGGAGCTCCTCAAGCCGAAGGTCGCCATCCTCGACGAGACCGACTCCGGCCTCGACGTCGACGCCCTGCGCGTCGTCTCCGAGGGCGTCAACCGGGTCCGCGAGACCGGCGAGGTCGGCACCCTGCTGATCACCCACTACACGCGGATCCTCCGCTACATCAAGCCCGACTTCGTGCACGTCTTCGCCAACGGCCGCATCGCCGAGTCCGGTGGCGCGGAACTGGCCGACAAGCTGGAGAACGAGGGCTACGAGGCGTACGTGAAGGGTGGCGCTTCCGCGTGACTGACGCCCGCCAGGGGCTGACCGGCCTCCTCGACACCGAGGCGATCCGCAAGGACTTCCCCATCCTGGGCCGCACGGTCCACGACGGCAAGAAGATCGTGTACCTGGACAGCGCGGCGACCTCGCAGAAGCCGCGCCAGGTCCTCGACGCTCTCAGCGAGTACTACGAGCGGCACAACGCCAACGTCCACCGCGGTGTGTACACCATCGCCGAGGAGGCCACCGCGCTGTACGAAGGCGCCCGCGACAAGGTCGCCGCCTTCATCAACGCGCCGAGCCGCAACGAGGTCATCTTCACGAAGAACGCCTCGGAGTCGCTCAACCTCGTCGCGAACATGCTCGGCTGGGCCGACGAGCCCTACCGGGTCGACCGCGACACCGAGATCGTCACCACCGAGATGGAGCACCACTCCAACATCGTCCCGTGGCAGCTGCTCGCGCAGCGCACCGGAGCGAAGCTGAAGTGGTTCGGCATCACGGACGACGGCCGGCTCGACCTGTCCAACATCGACGAGATCATCACCGAGAAGACGAAGATCGTCTCCTTCACGCTGGTCTCGAACATCCTGGGCACGGTCAACCCGGTCGAGCAGATCATCCGCCGTGCCCAGCAGGTCGGCGCGCTGGTCTGCATCGATGCCTCGCAGGCCGCCCCGCACATGGTGCTGGACGTGCAGGCGCTGCAGGCCGACTTCGTGGCCTTCACCGGCCACAAGATGGTCGGCCCGACCGGCATCGGCGTCCTGTGGGGACGGCAGGAGCTCCTGGAGGACCTGCCGCCGTTCCTCGGCGGCGGCGAGATGATCGAGACCGTGTCGATGCACTCGTCCACGTACGCCCCGGCGCCGCACAAGTTCGAGGCGGGTACGCCCCCGATCGCGCAGGCCGTGGGCCTCGGCGCGGCCGTGGACTACCTCTCGGCCATCGGCATGGAGAAGATCCACCGCCACGAGCAGGCGATCACCGAATACGCGGTGGCCCGCCTCTTGGAGGTGCCGGACCTGCGGATCATCGGCCCCACCACGGCCGAGAACCGCGGCGCCACGATCTCCTTCACGCTGGGCGACATCCACCCGCACGACGTGGGCCAGGTGCTCGACGAAGAGGGCATCGCGGTCCGGGTCGGCCACCACTGCGCGCGGCCGGTCTGCCTGCGGTACGGAATTCCCGCGACCACGCGGGCGTCGTTCTATCTGTACTCCACGCCCGCCGAGGTCGACGCCCTGGTGGACGGCTTGGAACACGTACGGAACTTTTTCGGTTGATGGGCGAAGTGGCTGAGGGCTGACGGGTGAAACTGGATTCGATGTACCAGGAAGTCATCCTGGATCACTACAAGCACCCCCACGGGCGCGGCCTGCGGGACGGCGACGCCGAGGTGCACCACGTCAATCCGACGTGCGGCGACGAGATCACGCTCCGCGTGCGGTATGAAGGCGACACCCTCGCCGACGTCAGCTACGAGGGGCAGGGCTGCTCGATCAGCCAGGCCAGCGCCTCGGTGCTGAACGAACTGCTGGTCGGCAAGGAGCTGGACCAGGCGCGGAAGATCCAGGACGCGTTCCTGGCTCTGATGCAGTCCAAGGGCCAGCTGGAGCCCGACGACGCGATGGAGGAGGTGCTGGAGGACGCGGTCGCGTTCGCCGGTGTCTCCAAGTACCCGGCCCGCGTCAAGTGCGCGCTGCTGAGCTGGATGGCGTGGAAGGACGCGACGGCGAAGGCGCTGTCCGAAGGGAAGACCTCATGAGCGAGAACGAGACTGTGGCACTGAAGCCGGCCTCCGAGGAGGAGGTCCGCGAGGCGCTGTACGACGTCGTCGACCCGGAACTGGGCATCGACGTCGTCAACCTGGGCCTGATCTACGGCATCCACATCGACGACGCCAACATCGCCACCCTCGACATGACGCTGACGTCCGCGGCCTGCCCGCTGACCGACGTCATCGAGGACCAGGCGAAGTCCGCGACCGACGGCATCGTCAGCGAGCTGCGGATCAACTGGGTCTGGATGCCGCCGTGGGGCCCGGACAAGATCACGGACGACGGACGCGAGCAGCTCCGCGCGCTCGGCTTCAACGTCTGAGCACCACCGCTCGTCGCGGTTTCGAGGACGGCCTCCCGGC
>NZ_JBHWZJ010000270.1:0-9571 GCF_042728415.1 Streptomyces sp. NPDC060198
GTGCCAGAAGGGGAAGCGGTGCGGGTCAGGCGCCCGCGACCGAGGCCAGGTACGCGTTCGTCTTCTCCGGCTCGAAGAAGAAGTTGTCGAAGTCGGCCGGGTCGTTGAAGCCGTTGGCGAAGCGGTCGGCGACCGGCTGCATCTGACCGGCGGCGCCGATCAGGTTCAGCACGTGCTCCGGCGGGACGCCGAGCATGGCGTTCGTCCACTTCACCACGTGCTGGGCGGTGTCCCAGTAGCGGTCGAAGGTGGCCTGCATCCAGTCGGCGTCGAACGCGCGGTCGCCGTGCTCGATGATCGACTCCAGGTAGGCGTTGGCGCACTTGGAGGCCGAGTTGGAGCCCTGTCCGGTGATGGGGTCGTTGGCCACGACCACGTCGGCCACGCCGAGCACCAGCCCGCCGCCGGGGAGCCGGCCGATCGGGTTGCGGACGGTCGGCGCGTAACGGCCGGAGAGGGTGCCGTTGGCGTCGGTCAGCTCGACCTTGGTGGCGCGGGCGTACTCCCACGGCGTGAACCGCTCCATGAGCTCCAGCGTCTTGGCCAGGTGCTCCGAGGGGTCCTTGATGCCCTGGAAGACGTCGAGCGGGCCGCCCGGGACGCCCTCCCAGAACAGGATGTCCGCGCGCCCCGAGGTCGTCAGGGTCGGCATCACGAACAGCTCGCCGACGCCCGGCACCAGGTTGCAGCGGACCGCGTCGAACTCCGGGTGCTCCGGGCGCGGGCCCATGCCGTGCACGTACGCGACGGCCAGCGCCCGCTGCGGGGCGTCGAACGGCGAACGCGAGGCGTCCCGGCCGAACATGGAGACCAGCTCGCCCTTGCCGGCCGAGACCATCACCAGGTCGTACGTGCGGGAGAAGTAGTCGAGGTCCGAGACGGCCGCACCGTGGATGACGAGCTGGCCGCCGCGCTGGGCGAAGGTCTCCATCCAGCCGGCCATCTTCACCCGCTGGTCCACCGACTGGGCGTAGCCGTCCAGCTTGCCGACCCAGTCGATGACCCGCGAGGAGTCGGGACCGGCGACCGAGACGCCGAGGCCCTCGATCTTCGGGGCCTGGGTCTCCCAGAAGTTGAGCTGGTAGTCACGCTCGTACTGGAGGGCGGTGTCGAACATGCACTGCGTCGACATGACCCGGCCGGTCCGGATCTCGTCGGCCGTACGGTTCGACATGAGGGTGACTTCGTACCCGCGCGACTGCAGGCCGAGGGCGAGCTGAAGACCGGACTGACCGGCTCCGACTATGAGTATCTTCCGCATGGGACGGTTCTCCGTTTACGTGGTACGACGATCGGGGGGCGCTTCTCAGACAGGGGTGGCGTCGAGAGCGTGGCCCACCAGGGTGAGCAGTGACTCGACGACGGTGATCCTGTTACGCGCGTCCATGATCACCACAGGCACGTGCTGAGGGACACTCAGGGCTTCCCGGACGTCGACCGCTTCGTAGGAGTCGGACCCCTCGAAGTGGTTGACGGCCACGATGTACGGCAGCCCGCAGCTCTCGAAGTAGTCGAGCGCCGGGAAGCAGTCGGCGAGGCGGCGGGTGTCGGCCATGACGATCGCGCCGATGGCACCGCGCACCAGGTCGTCCCACATGAACCAGAACCGCTGCTGGCCGGGGGTGCCGAAGACGTACAGCACGAGGTCGTCGTCGAGCGTGAGGCGGCCGAAGTCCATGGCCACGGTGGTGGTGGCCTTGTCCGGGGTCGCGGAGAGGTCGTCGGTCTCCTCACTGGCCCGGGTCATGACCGCCTCGGTCTTCAGCGGGGTGATCTCGGAGACCGCGCTCACGAAGGTCGTCTTGCCCACGCCGAAGCCGCCCGCCACCACGATCTTGGTGGCGGTGGGCGCCCTGGTGTGGTCCAGCTGCCACGCCTGGATCGACTCCTCCGTCCGGTCGCCGGGCCCCGGCTGACGCGGGGTGAACAGCGTCGGCGCCGCGTCGGCCGGCGCGGGCGCCGTGAGTCCGGGCGAGGAGAGCTTCGCCTCAGAGACGACGGAGTCCATTGAGCACCCTTTCGAGCAGTGCGCGGTCGGGCTGACCGGCGCCGTGGCCGGTTCCGTACACGCGGATCTTTCCCTGGTCGGCCAGGTCGCTGAGCAGCACCCGGACCACACCGAGCGGCATCTTCAGCAGGGCCGAGATCTCGGCCACCGTACGCATGCGGCGGCAGAGTTCGACGATCGCCAGGAGCTCCGGCATGACCCGGGTGTTGAGGTTGCCGTTGGTGAGTTCACGGCGCTCCTCGGGGGCCTCCAGCGCGGCGACGAAGGTCTCGACGAGCAGCACGTGTCCGAAGCGGGTGCGCCCTCCGGTGAGGGAGTACGGACGGACCCGTGCGGGCTTCCGGTCGGACCCCCGCACGGGGAGCCTGCGGGCGGGTTCGGCAGCGGACGTCACTGGGCGCTCTCCATCGATTTGCGCAGCTCATTGCGGAGTTCGGGGGTGAGGACATGTCCGGCCCGGCCGACGAACAGCGCCATGTGGTAGGCGATGACGCCCATGTCGCAGTCGGGGGTGGCGTGGACGCCGAGGAGCGAGCCGTCACTGATCGACATGACGAAGACGCTGCCTTCCTCCATCGCGACCATCGTCTGCTTGACGCCGCCGCCGTCCATCAGCTTCGCGGCCCCCATGGTGAGGGACCCGATGCCGGAGACGATGGTGGCGAGGTCGGCGCTGGAACCCCTGGGGCTCTGCTGGTTCCCGGCGGCCGGAGCGGCCTGGTGACCGGGGTCGGAGGAGAGGAGCATCAGCCCGTCGGACGAGACGACCGTGACGGAGTGGACCCCTGGTACCTCCTCCACCAGATTGCTCAGCAACCAGTGCAGGTTCCGGGCTTCGGTGCTCAGCCCGAGCGTGCTGGGCGCAGTCAACTGCGTGCCTCCTCGACAGTGTCCCCCGTCTCCTGGCCGTCCGGGCGGCCGGCCAGGTCGGTGCGTGCGGCCGGCGCATCCGGCTCGACGCCTTCCGCGATCTCCGCCTCCACGTCCCGGCGGCCCTCACGCGCTCCTCGCTGGAATCCGCCGAGCCGGCGCCGGAGCGCTTCCTTGTCCAGGCTGCCCGTGCGCTCCCCGGAGGATGCCTCGGCGGGCTTGACCACCCTGGGGGTGCGCTTGGGCAGCCCCTTGTCGGTGATCCGCTCGGGCTGCCGGGGACCCGGCACGGACTCGGTCTCCCTCGTGGGGAGCGCCTCGGGCCCGGGGACCGGCGGCTCCTGCGAGTACGCGTGCTGCGCGTTCCCGGGCAGCGGGAAGGGCCGGGGCTCGGGCGCCCCGTACGGGTCGTGGGCGGCCGGGTCGTGCGTACCGGCGGTGTCGGCGGGCCGCTCGTGCCGGTCGGGGCCGATGGCGTACGGGTTCCCGGGCGCCTCGGGAGCCTCCGCGGGGGCCTCGGGGGTCGCTCCGGGGACGGCCGCGGGGTCCGGCTCGGCAGCGGCCGGGAGGCGGAACTGCATGGTGGTCTCGGCCGGGGACTCGGCACCCGCCGCTTCCTCGGGCGCGGCGGGCACGGCGGGCGGGGCAGCCTCGGGGCCCGCTTCCAGGATGGTCCGCTCGGCTGCGGCGATCAGCGGGTCGTCGGCGGGGAGCACGAGCGAACGGCCCTGCAGGGTGTTGGAGTTCGCCTCGGCGACCGAACCCGGGAGATTCAGCGTCGGCGCACCGCCCGGCACGTTCACCGGCGGCGGCGAGGAGGCCGGCGGGGCCTTCGGCAGCAGGGCTTGCGGCAGCACGACGACCGCCGTCACGCCGCTGCCGCTCTTCTGCGTCTGCAGGCGCACCCGCACGCCGTGGCGCGCGGCCAGCAGCGAGGAGACCTGGAGGCCGAGGCCGGCACTGTCGTCCCCCGGGTCCCCGACCGGGAAGGAGGACGGGTCGGCGAGGCGGAGGTTGACCTCCTCCATCCGTGCCGCCGACATACCGATGCCCTCGTCCTGCACGGAGAGCATCACCTCGCCGGTCTCCAGCAGCCAGCCGGAGAGCTCGACACGCGAGTCGGGCGGGGAGAACGCGGTCGCGTTCTCCAGGAGTTCGGCGACCAGGTGGCTCAGGTCGTCGGCGGCGAAGCCCGCGACCTGGGCGTGCGGCGGCAGGGACTGGATCGTGACGCGTTCGTACCGCTCGATCTCGCTGACGGCGGCACGCGCCACGTCGACCAGCGGAATCGGTCCGGCGTGCCCCTGGCCGTGATCGGCGCCCGCGAGGACCAGCATGTTCTCGCCGTGGCGGCGCATCACGGTGGCGAGGTGGTCGAGCTTGAAGAGAGTGGCCAGCCGCTCGGGGTCCTGCTCGCGCTCCTCCAGGTTCTCGATCACGCCCAACTGGCGCTCGACGAGTCCGAGGCTGCGCAGCGAGAGGTTGACGAAGGTGTGGTGCACGGTGTTGCGAAGCCGCTGGAGTTCGGCGGTGAGGTCGGCGACCTGGACCTGGAGTTCGGCGCGCTGGAGGGTGAGCGCCTCGCGTCCGGCGATCAGTTCGGCGTGGTCGTCCCGCACCCCGCCGGCCTGCCCGGCGAACTCGTCGTGCAGGGCGAGCAGTCGCTCGTGCAGGGCGTTGATCGAGCGGACCACCTGGGCGAACTCGTCGTTGCGGCCCCGGTACGCGATGCCCTCCGCGGTCTCCGGTTCGCCGGCCAGCCGGGCGGACCCGATACGCAGGACGGCGAGCGGCTGGGTGAGGGTGCGGGCGACGGCGGTGGAGACGCCGACCGCGATCAGGAAGCAGCCACCGAGCAGGGCGAGCGAGAGTTCGAGGCCGGTGACGTCGTCGTCGCGGAGCTTCTCCAGCCGCGCCACCTGGGCGGTGCCGAGCGCCGACTCGACGCCGCGCATCCGGTCGATGCGCGCGGAGAGGGCCGCGGAGAGCTTCTTGGAGCTGGTCTCCTGGTCGGAGTCCGAGAGTTCGGGGCTGTCGGTCAGTGCGGCGAGGTACTTCTCGGCGCTGTTGACCTCGGGACCGGTGACGGTGGAGGAGAGCTTGTCGCGGGCGCTCGCGCCGGCCGCCTGGTCGAAGTCGGCGAGGGCGGCAAGTTCGCGGACCCGGGCCTGCTGGGCGGCGGCGCTCAGCTCGTCCCGCGCACGGTCGTCGGCCGACTTCTCGTCGTCGTCGCTCTCCACCGGGAGTCCGGTGTAGGGGTCGTACTCCTGGACCGGCTCCGGGCTGGGCACGGCGAGGGCCGCGAGCAGCAGTCCCCGGGTGGCGGAGGCCCGCTCGACGGCGGTGGAGAGGGCGAGCGGCGCGCGGGTGGCCGCGGCGGCGCGCGGCGGGGCCGTCTCGGCCAGTTCGGCGGCGATGTCGTGGAGTTTCGCGATGACCTCGGAGTACGCCTGGTGGGCGGCGAGGGCCGAGCCCTTGCCGCTGACCGCGTCACGGCGCAGCGACGGGACGGTGGAGAGGTCCCGCCGGAGCCCGGCGGGGGCGGCCTCGCGGATCTCGTCGATCTGCTGGTCGACCCGGGCGCTGAGGCTGTCGGCGCCCGGCTTGCCGCCGTCGTCGTCGCCGGAGTCGGCCTTACGGCCGCCCGCGATGTACGCCGTGACCGCGTCCCGCTCGTCGGCGAGGGAGTGCGCGAGCGTGATGGCCTGCTGGTCGAGCTCGGCCAGGGTCACCAGGTTCTGCGACTCGTTGAGGTCGGTGGAGGCGCCGAGGGCCGCCGGGGCACCCGCCGCTATGACGGTGATCCCGACGACGGCGACACCCGCCACGAGTCGGCTGCGCACGCGCACCTTGCGCTTGTCGCCGCCCGCCACCGGAGCGGTCGCCCCGGAAACGTCCCTAGTGCTGACCTTGCTCCGCGGCCGCTTCTTCTGCACCGGTGCTCGCATTCTTGACTCGTCCACCCATGAAGCAGAGGTGACGCGCCGTCACATGCACGCACTCCTCCCACTCCTGGTCCGGCTTCTGACCATTCCAGCCCTTTTGGGAGGGGGGCGCACAACGACCGCTCCGCCACTCGAACGAGTGAACATCACTCGTGAGTGGGCGAACAAGTCTCCCCAGCGCGGCCACGCCCCATGCGTCGCACGCCGGGTGGACCTTCCGCGCGGGCTTTGGCAGGATGCCCGCCCGCACCTCGCCGAAGTCACCGCGCCCGCCCCGCGGGCCGTTCTGACCTGCTGGGACGCGGTGACATCCGCAGCATGCAGACGATGTGAAGGCGTCGTGCAGACTGGTTGCCATGCGCATCGAACTCGCCGGCACGCCCGGCAGCCCCGAACGCCCCAACGAGGACTGGGCCATGGCGGCCCTCCCCGCGTCCGGCCAGGGCGGGTGCCTGGTCCTGCTGGACGGAGTGACTCCCCCTCCCGGCGACGACGGTTGTGTGCACTCGGTGCCCTGGTTCACCTCGCGGTTGGGGGGAGCGCTGGCCGAACTGTCCGCTTCACGCCCGGATCTGACCCTCAAGGAGGTGTTGGCGAAGTCCATCCGACGCACCGCGGACGCCCATCGCATCTCCTGTGACCTTTCTCACGTAAGGACGCCTCAGGCAACCGTCGTCCTGGCGCGCTGGGACGAGGCGTCGGTCGAATACCTGGTGCTGTCCGATTCGGTGCTGCTGCTGGAGTCCCCGGACGGGAGCGTACGCGCGGTGGTGGACGACCGGCTGGACCGGCTTGCGCCGGGGACTCTCTCGTCCGTGGAATTGACGGACACGCTGGCCCGGAACAAGGAGGGCGGATTCTTCACCGCCGCCGCCGATCCGGCCGTCGCGTCACGTGCGGTGACGGGCGGGCTGCCGCTCGCGGAAGTACGGGCGCTGGCCGCCCTGACGGACGGGGCGAGCCGCTGGACCGAGGTGTTCAGGGAGGGCGACTGGCACGCCGCGCTGGGGCTGCTGCGCTCGGCGGGCCCCCAGCACCTCATCGACCGCGTACGGGAACGGGAACGGGCCGACACCGACCGGGTCCACCTGGGCCGGGGCAAGCGCCACGACGACGCCACGGTGGTCCTGGTGGAGCTCTGAAGGGCAGGTGGCGAAGAAGCTCCGTCAGCGCTCGGCCCGCTCGTTGAACTGGTGCAGCAGCCGGGCGAGTTCGGCGACCTCGGCGCGGTCCCAGTCGGCGAGCTTGCGGACGTAGCGGGCCCGCCGGGCGTCGCGGACGTGACGGAAGCGGGCGAGACCCTCCTCCGTGAGGTGGACGAGCGAGGCCCGGCCGTCCTCGGGGTCCGGCTCACGGTTCACCAGACCGAGATCCTCCAGGGCGCGCAGTTGACGGCTCATCGTGGCCTTGCCGACCCCGAACCAGGCCGCGAGCTCGGTGGCCCGCTGCTGCCCGGCGGATTCCAGTCGTACGAGCAGGCCGTAGGCGGCGGACTCCAGTTCGGGGTGGACCTCTCGCGCCATTTCGCCCGAGGTGGCGCGCGCACGCCTCAGGATCACGGCCAGTTCGTGTTCCAGGGCGAGGAACTCCTGATCCGCCGGGACCCCGGCGGCGGTGCCGGGACCGGTCCCGCTGTCGTCCTTCTCCACCACGGCACCCCTCATGCGCTTTCCACCTCTGAAACTTCTCCCTGCCGCCGGCCTTTTCCGCAGCTGGGCCAGTATTTCGCAGGAGTAGACCACAGGCGGCTCCCGGGCCCTCTTCCACAAGACGGTTCAACGCGCGTAGCGTCGTTGCTCGGCGCGTCCGTGACGGGGCGCGTCCGCCGGGGCCCGGCCCCGCACGCACCCCGGTTCGCGGTTCCTCCCACCGTCCCCCACCGAACCACGGAGGCACGCCCATGCCCGCGCACAGATCCGGTTCCCGAACGGCCCGGCTGCTCGCTCCCGCCGGCACCCTGCTCGCCGCACTCTCCCTGCTCCTCTCCCTGCCCGGCGCCGCCTCGGCCGCCGACGTCCCTGCCCGGGGCACGGCCTCGCTCGGCATGGGCGTCGTCGCCCACGACGGCCGGGGCTCCCTGCCCACCGGTACGACCGCGGCCCAGACCGAAGGGGTCGACGTCAGCGGCCACCAGGGCAACGTCGCCTGGTCGACGCTGTGGAGCAGCGGTGTGCGATGGGCGTACGTGAAGGCGACCGAGGGGACGTACTACAAGAACACCTCGTTCTCGCAGCAGTACACGGGCTCGTACGGCGTCGGGATGATCCGGGGTTCGTACCACTTCGCCACCCCCGACACGACGTCCGGCGCCGTCCAGGCCAACTACTTCGCGGACAACGGCGGCGGCTGGTCCCGGGACGGCCGGACCCTCCCGGGCGTACTGGACATCGAGTGGAACCCGTACGGGGACCAGTGCTACGGCAAGACGCAGGCCGCGATGGTCGCCTGGATACGCGACTTCGTGAACACCTACAAGGCGCGCACCGGGCGGGACGCGGTCATCTACACGGCGACCAGCTGGTGGACGACGTGCACCGGCAACAACGCGGGCTTCGGCGCGACCAACCCGCTGTGGGTGGCCCGCTACAACACCACGGTGGGCACGCTGCCCGCCGGCTGGGACTACTACACGATCTGGCAGTACACCTCGACGGGCCCGACGGTCGGGGACCACGACAAGTTCAACGGCGCTCTGGACCGCGTGCAGGCCCTGGCGAACGGCTGACAGGACGCCACATCCCGCACCACTGGACGCCCGTGGCCCCGGTGACGCCCGTCGTCGCCGGGGCCACGGTGTTCCGCACGGTTCGCGGCCCCCACTATGCACTCGCTGTATACGCAGTATGTATAGTCCGGGCTGCCGTACCGGACGTACGGCTGTACCGCGCCGTGCCGACCGATGGATGGACCCGCCTTGCCCAGAAGGACGCCCAACCCGCACAGGTGGTTGCCCCCCGCACTGGTGGCCGCCCTCGCCCTCGCGCTGGGCGGCTGCTCCATGGCCACCACCGCGCCCGCCTCGGCCCGGGCGGAGGCGGGCTCCGACGCGAAGGGCGAACTCGGCCCGGTGGACTGCCGTGTCGCGAAGTGCATCGCCCTGACCTTCGACGCCGGGCCCGGCGCGGACACCCCGCACCTGCTGGACGTGCTCAAGGAGAAGAAGGTTCACGCGACCTTCTTCCTGCTGGGCAAGAACCACGTCCTCAAGCACCCCGAGACCGTGCGGCGGATCTCCGACGAGGGCCACGAGGTGGCCAACCACACCTGGTCGCACGAGATCCTCACCGACAAGAAGCCGGACGAGATACGGGCCGAGCTGGAGAAGACACAGGACGCCATAGCGAAGATCACCGGGAAGAAGCCCCGGCTGATGCGTCCGCCCCAGGGCCGCACCGACGACACGGTCTCGGAGATCAGCAAGGAACTGGGGCTCTCGCAGATCCTGTGGAGCGCGACCGCGAAGGACTACTCGACCACCGACTCCGCGCTGATCGAGAAACGCATCCTGGACCAGGCGAGCCGGGACGGCATCATCCTCCTCCACGACATATACGAGGGGTCCGTGCCCGCCGTGCCGGGCATCATCGACGCCCTGCGGGAGCGTGGCTACACCTTCGTCACCGTCCCCGAGCTGATGGCCCCCGCCGAGCCCGAGCCGGGCACGATCTACCGACCCTGATCCGGTGCACCGCCGCGCGCGGGAGCGGCCCGCCACCCCGGGTTCTCGGGGCGGCGGGCCGGTGCGTAC
>NZ_JBHWZJ010000271.1:0-9562 GCF_042728415.1 Streptomyces sp. NPDC060198
CGGGGTGTGCTGGTCGACTTAACTGTCGTTGTTCTTGTGCAGCTGTTGGACCAACTGCCACAACTGGCCCGCCGCGTGGCCGTGCCTGGCGGCGTTCTCCTCCCCGAGGGAGTTCTCCCACTGCTCCAGGGTCGCCGCATGGTCCTCGAAGAACTTCAGAGTCCGGTCGTAGGCCTGCGCCGTGCGGTCGAAGGAGTTGGCATCGACGGCCTCGGTGTCCTGGACGCTCAGACCGCTGAACTCGAAGCCCCGGGTGGTGTGGTCGGCGCGCAGTCTGTCGATCGCCGCCTTCGACCCGCTCTGGTACTGCTGGAGCAGGCTGAGGTCCCACTCGTTGCCCAGTACGCCGGTGAACTTTCCGGCGCTCCAGATCTCGCCCGCGTCCAGCAGCCGCCCCGTGCCGTCGGTGGTGGGGATGCCGATGAACACGATGGTCGCCTGGTACAGGGTGCCGCCGTAGTGCTTGCCGTCACCGCCCGCCTCGACGAACGCCAGGTCGTAGTCCTCACCGTGCTGGGTGTGCCAGCCCACCAGGGCGGTGAAGTTCTGGGCGGTCAGCTCGGTCGACGCCAGGACCTCGAATCCCAGCCGCATCAGCGGTACGCCCTCGCTGCTCTTGAGGGTGTCGAACAGCTTCTTGCGGCTGGGGACGTTGTACCCGGTGTAGAGGGTGACCGCCTGACCCCAGTAGTCGCCGGGATCGGAGGTGACTGGCATGACGGGACTCCGCTGGGTGGAGGAGGACGGACACGGGAAACGGCGGGGTGCCGGGGGGAGGCCGAGGGTCAGTCCTCGGTGTCGGGCCCTTCGAGGTCTTCGTCGACCCCGGACCAGACGTCCAGGAACTTCTCCCCGTTGATGCTCTCCAAGGAGGCGCCCTGGGTGTTGAGCAGCGTGGTGATGGTGGTGTCCAGGCTGTCGTCGATGTCGTCGAAGAGGACACCCTGGTCGCCGAGGACGTCGTCGATCGACTTCGCCGACTTGAGCGCGACGTCGATCAGCGTCTTGCCGTAGACCGTGTCGTCAGCCGTCATCAGGCCGATGCCGAGCACCGGGTTCTCCCCGATGAACTGCGCGGGGGTCGTGCCCCTGACGATGCTGTGCAGTGCGAGGACGCCGTTCGGATCGTCCTTCACGATGCTCTTCAAGTCGGTGATGAACGTGGCGAGATCGTGATCACGGAACTGCTTGAGTTTCTGTCCGTCCAGATGGGTCAGGTCCGCCATGGCGTGGTCCTCGTGGGTGCTCGGTCGGCGAGAGGGCAGGGGTCGCGAAGGGAGGCCGGGGGAGGAGGTGCGGAGAGATACGGGAACCGGACGGCGATCGCGCTGGTAGCCGTCCGGCCGGTTCAGCTGGGCACCGCACCGCGACCGTCCCCGGTCAGCGGCCGATGCGTACCTCGGACCACATCTGGGACAGCGAGTTCTCGCTGTAGCGGTAGTTGTCGGAGATGTCCGTCAGCAGGCTGGAGTGCGAGGTCAGCAGCGTCTCCATGTTCTTCACCGCCTGGTCCCAGGCCGCCTGCTTCTGGCGGTACATGTCGGCGTCGTCGCCGTACCAGGACTTGACCAGCTCGTTCAGCTCCGCCTCCAGCGACGCGAGCGTGTTCGCTATCGCCTTGGTCTGCTGGACCATGTCGTCGGCGGCGTTGTTCATGTGGTTGTAGTCGACGTAGATGTAACCGTCGGTCAGGTTGTCGGGCATGGGGTCCTCCTGCTCGGTGGGGACTGCGCGCTGGGGTCGTGACTCCGGTGAGCGACCTGCTCAGCCGATGAGTTGGTCGTAGGCGGCCTGCGACTGGTTGTAAGCCGAGTTGATCGCCTCGTTCGAGGAGCCCTGGGTCTTGCCGTGCTGGGTGAGGCTCTGGTTCAGCTTGTCGACCATGTCCTCGAGGCTGCGCAGGATGCCGTCGCACTGCTCGTCCCACTGCTTGAGGAGGGCGCCGAACTGACCGCCGTCGCTGCCCTGGTAGCCCGAGGAGAGACCCGCGCGGGTGTTGTCCACGTCCTGCCGGGACTTGAGGATGCCGCTGAAGGCGCTCTCCAGGGCCTGGATCCCGTTACGGGTCGACTGCTCGTTTGACTGCTGTCCGGTCCCTGCCATGGGTCCGCCTTTCGATGGGATGCTGATACAGCTGGTTCAACTGCGGCGCCGGTGAGCCTAAGCACGCCGGAGAGCAGGGTGCAACGGGGAACGATCGGTGAAGCCAAGGATTTGGCGGATCGTCAACTATTTTTACCTGGCTGCAACGTGGCGTCGGAATCCGCGGATGCCCCGACCCGCGCGGCGGGCCCGCCGGGTGCGTCCGCGGAGCCCTCGGCACAGGCCCTTGCCGTCGACGCGGGCACCAGCCCGGTCGCCGCCTGCGGGCTCAGATCGGGGCCGGTCGGCAGCATCGCCAGCAGCGGGGACGGCAGCCCCCGCGCGTCGGACTCCGTCCAACCCAGCGCCGTGAGAGCCTCCTTCGAGCCGATCCGGTACTTCACGCCGTCGTCGGCCACGAAATAGGTGGTGGCTCCGACCGTCCCGCCACCGGCGCCGAGCGCCCGCGCCAGCACACCGTGACCGGGCCGCACGACCACCGCGTCCACCGGCAGGCAGGCGTCCACCACCGCGTCACCGCTGTGCTGGGCGACCGGGCCCAGCGCTTCGGCGGGAACCAGCACTGAGCTGATCCGCACACCGTCGCGTCCGGGCAGCACCCGTGCGCACACCGCACGGCCGTCCGGCACCCGGGCGGCCCGGGGCGGGTTGTCCGGCAGCCCGGCCACCGACGGGTCACGGCCGGTGGTACCTGGTGCCTGGTGGTCCTTCAGCAGGTCCGCCCCGATCGGCAGCGCCGTCGGCGAGTCACCGTCGTACGCCTTCGACCGTACGGCGGGATCGCCCAGCAGCAGCGCCACGGCGGTCGAGGTCACCGGGGAAAGGCCGGAATCCCCCAGCAGGAAGTACTGGGCGCCGCCCGGTTCACCGGAGCCCGTCGTCGTGCCACCGGGCACCGTCACCTGGAAGACCTGGCCGATTCTGGTCGCCGTACCGTCGAGAGAAGGGCCCTTCGAGCCCAGCCCCTTCACCGACGGCGGCGCCAGGACCGGTCCGGGCACGAACGAGTCCAGGAACGCTGCCGACACCGGGCGGGGCGTCACCGAGCTGTAGCCCAGCGAAAGCAGCGCGCCGGACCTGGTGTCGAGCGGCAGCCGACTGCCCTGCCAGATCAGGTAGTTCTTCTTGTCGGGACCGCTCACCAGCACCGCCTCGTCGGCTCCCAGCACGCTCGACTCCAGGGGTGCGCCCGCCGCCACCGCGGTCACCGCCCGCGTCGTCCTCCCGCCGCCCCCGGCGGCGCCGTCCGTCGTCGCCGAACAGACCGCCCACGCGTCCGACTCCAGGTCGCCCGAGGAGGGCACCCCGTCCGGTGCTCCCGGGATGCCGACCGCGGTACCCACCGGGGTGTCCCGCAGCGAGGCCGCCCCCACGTCCGTCGTCTCCAGGTCGGCTCCGCCGATGAGCAGCGCGGAGGAGTAGTTGCGCACCGGGTGCAGCCGGCCGTCGAGGTAGAGGTAGCGGGCCCCGGTGTCCCGGTTGACGATCAGGTTCTTGCCGCTGCGCCACGAGTCGTTTCCCCCCGGCGAGACGAGCCCGAACACCACCGCCCCCGCGGCTATCAGCACCGCGATCAGGGCGCCGATGGCCGCCCCGCGGGTGGTGCGCCCCAGCGGGCTCTCGGGGGCGTCCGGGTCGGCGAGCAGCATGCCCGAGGTGAGGCGGCCCATGACGAAGGCGTGCGCCTGCACCTGGTCGCGCTTGGATTGCATGAACCGCGGTCCTTCCGGTCAGCCGGTCCGCACCGGCTCCCGCGATACGGGGCCGTTCGCGTCGTAGTGGTCGTTCATGTCGTGCCCTTGGCCGGGGTCAGCCGTTGATGGCGCGCAGCGCGGCGAAGACGCCGAGTACCCACAGCGCCAGCGGCAGCAGGGCGATCGCCAGCAGCGACTGCGCCAGCTCCGCCGCCCTGCCCCAGTAGGGCAGCATCCGCCGACCGGGAACGGTCCAGGAGGCGACGGCCAGCACGGTGGCCGAGGCCAGCAGCCCACCCACCACCAGGGGCCGGTCGGCCGCGGCGGTTCCGGCCGCGAGGGCGAGCACCAGCAGCGTCACGCCCCAGGCACCGGGCAGGACCAGCGCCAGCCGCTGCCACACGTTGACCATGCCCCGGCCGTGCACCAGCAGGAGCACGGCGAGCACCGCCGCGGTCAGGACCTCGGGGAGTGCCGGGTTGCGGCTCAGCGGCACCAGGCTGCCCGCGCACAGGATGCCGGAGGCGGCGTAGAGGCCGGTCATCCAGCCGCTCGCCAGCTCGGTGCGGGTCGTCACGTCCGCCCCGTCGTAGGGCTCGATGCCCTCCTGGAGCTGCTGCGGGTTGGTCGGCAGGGCCGGCATGCGCATCCCGGCCAGCCAGAAGGACAGGGCGGGCACGAAGCCGCCCAGCAGCACGGCCAGCGACGCCACGGCTGCCGCCGCACCGTCCACACTGAGGTCGAACAGGCTCATCAGGACACCCGCCAGCACCCCGGCCAGTGACACCAGTGCCGAGGCCACGAACAGCGGCGTGCGTACGGCGGTCAGGGCGAGTGCGAGCACCGCGCCGCCCGCGCAGGCGGCCGCGGCGGCCAGCAGCCGGGCGCCCAGCACCTGGTTGGCCTGGGGGCCCGCGATCTCACCGCCCGGCTGCAACCAGCCGGCCAGGGCCAGGAACGGTCCGGCCATGAGGCCGAGCGCGGCGGCGGCAGCCGCGTCGCCCACCGCACGGCTCGCGGAGGCGGCCCCTGCCAGCAGCAGCAGTCCCGTCACACCGGCGGCGGCCATCCGGGGCCCGGTCGGACCGCCGGGCCAGGCCAGCACCGCAAGTCCCAGCATCAGGGCGGCGACCGCCATGCCGAGCAGCAGGCGCCGGCCGGCCGCCGCGTCCCAGCTGTGCAGCCGGTCCCGGGTCACCGTCGCCATGCCGTCCACCAGGTCGTCGAGCCGTACTTCCGGCAGCGACTCGGTGTGCGGCCGCAGGTACAGGACCTCGCCGTCCTTGAGGTCCACCGCGGCCAAGGTGCTCTCGTCGTCCAGCGCGGCGCCGCCGAGGCGTTGCAGCACCCACCCGTCGTGCTCCAGGCCGTTCTCCTCGACCTCCTCGCCCGCGTAGTGCAGGACGGTGGGCAGCAGATCGGCGACGGGGACGTCGGAGGGCACCGCCAGGTCGATGGTCCTGGCCGGGGCTCTGACGGTGAGGCGGCAGAGGCCCGCAACGGAGCTGTCGGTCATCGTGGGTCTCACGTCTCCATGAGTCGGGGAGGGTCCGGAGGTCGGGGCCCGAACTGGCGAGGTGCCGACGGGAGTCATGCAAGTGCCTGCTTGGACGTACGTGTCGTCGCCGTGCAGACTACTGATGGGCGGTCGAACAGAATTATGGGCCCCTGCCAACGGCGTGTCATAACGCCGGGGGATCAGCGACCCGTTGTGCGGCGCGGAACCCCGATCCCCTAAGGAGCAGTTGCGTTGAGCGTGGTTCTCTTCCGCAGACCGGCCCGTCGCCGTGGCCCCGACATGCCCGAGGGCGAGCTGAGCCTGCAGGAACCCCCGACACTCCCGGAGACCGTGCCGGACAGCTCGGCGGTGTGGACGTACCTGCCGATGGCCATGATGTCCGTGTCCATGATGCTGATCTTCATCAAACCGGGTGGCGGCAACAGTTCGTTCACCTACATCGCGCTGGGCATGATGGTGATGGCATCCGGTGCCATGATGGTCGGCCAGGCGATGCGCAAGGCGGGTGAGCGCAAGCAGCGGCTGCGCGGAGAGCGCCGGGACTATCTGCGCTATCTCACCCAGATCCGACGCCAGGTCCACCGGGCGGTCGTCGAACAGCAACTGGCCCTCGCCTGGCGGCACCCGCACCCCCGGACGCTGCGCGCGATGGTCCGCACCACCAGGCTGTGGGAACGGCGGGTCAAGGACGAGGACTTCGGCGAGGTCCGGATAGCCGTCGGCGACCAGCAGTTCGCGATGCGGCTCAATCCGCTGTCCACCAAACCCGTAGAGGACCTGGAGCCGCTCAGCGCACACGCCCTGCGCCGTTTCATCCGCGCCTACAGCACCGTGCCCGGCCAGCCCATCGCGCTCTATCTGCGCTCCTGGTCACGGGTACTGACCCGCGGCGACGAGGCCGCCGCTCGCGCCATGGTCCGCGCCGCACTGAGCCAGCTCGCCGTGTTCCACCCGCCGGAGGAACTGTGGATCGCCCTGTGCGTCTCCGACGAGCGGCGCGCGGACTGGGAATGGGTCAAGTGGCTGCCGCACAACCTGCATCCGCAGGAACAGGACGGCGCCGGATCCGCCCGCATGGTGGCCGGCACCTTCAACGACCTGGAGGACCTGCTCGGCGCCGAATTCACCGAGCGCCCGGTCTTCGACCCGGACGCGGTGCCGGGCCGTGACGAGCCCTACACCGTGATCGTGGTCGACGGCGTCACCGTGCCCGCCGGTCACCGGCTGGACGGCCCCGGCTTCCGCAACACCGTCGTGCTGGACCTCTCCGAAGCCCTCGCCTGGCGCCCCGGCCGCACCACCCTGCGCCTCGACGTGGCCCCCGAAGCGGTCCGCCTGGTGCGCACCGACCGCAGTCGCAAGGAACAGACCACCCTCCTCGGCCGCCCCGACCAGGTCGGGCCCGTCGCCGCCGAGGCACTGGCCCGGCTGATCGCCCCGTACCGCATGAGCCTTGCCGCGGACATCGCCGAACCCCTCAGCTCCGATGTGCAGTTGACCACACTGCTGGGCATCCCCGATCTCTTCCGGCACACTCCCGACACCCTCTGGAAGCGCCACACCGGCGCCGCCCGGCTGCGGGTCCCGGTGGCCGTCGGCGCGGACGGCACGCCCGTGGAGCTCGACATCAAGGAGTCCGCGCAGGGCGGTATGGGCCCGCACGGCATGCTCATCGGCGCCACCGGCTCCGGTAAGAGCGAACTGCTGCGCACCCTGGTCCTCGGACTGGCCCTCACCAATTCCTCCGAGACGCTGAACTTCATCCTGGTCGACTTCAAGGGCGGCGCGACCTTCCTGGGCCTGGACGAACTCCCGCACACCTCCGCCGTCATCACCAACCTCGCCGACGAAGTCGCCCTGGTGACACGCATGCAGGATGCCCTGCACGGTGAACTCATCCGCCGGCAGGAGCTGCTGCGCGCTGCGGGCAACTACACGTCCGCCCTTGAGTACGAGAAGGCCCGCGCCTCCGGCACACCGCTCGCGCCACTGCCCAGCCTCTTCGTCGTGGTCGACGAGTTCAGCGAACTTCTCGCCGCACACCGTGAGTTCATGGACCTCTTCGTGATGATCGGCCGCCTCGGCCGGTCGCTGGGCGTACACCTGCTGCTCGCCTCCCAGCGCCTGGACGAAGGGCGCATGCACCAGCTGGAGAGCCATCTCTCGTACCGGATCGGCCTGCGCACCTTCTCGGCGATGGAGAGCCGCGGGGTGCTCGGAGTCCCCGACGCCTACCAACTGCCCTCGCAGCCCGGCGCCGGCTACCTCAAGAGCGGGGTGGAGGCACTCACCCGTTTCCGTGCCGCGTACGTCTCCGGGCCCTACCGGCACCGCCGCGGCGCCGCCGTCCAGGCCAGGGTGGCCAGCCAGGTCGTGCCCTGGACGGCCGGCTGGGTGGTCCCGCGGGCCTCCGCCGCCCCCGCTCCCGACCCGGCGGAGGAGACGGAGTCCGCCGAGAGTCTGCTGGCCGTGGCCGTCGACCGGCTGCGGGACTCCGGGCCCGACGCGCACCAGGTGTGGCTGCCGCCGCTCGACGTACCGCCGACCCTGGACGGTCTGCTCCCCGGTATCGAACCCACCGCCGACCGGGGCCTCAGCGCCACCCGCTGGCCCGGTACCGGACGGCTCCGGGTCCCCGTCGGCCTGGTCGACAAGCCCTTCGACCAGCGGCGCGAGCCGCTGGTGCTCGACCTGTCCGCGGGAGGCGGCCACATCGCCATCGCAGGTGGCTCGCAGAGCGGCAAGTCCACCGTGCTGCGCTCCCTCCTCGCCTCCCTCGCCCTCACCCACACCCCGGCCGAAGTGCAGTTCTACTGCCTCGACTTCGGCGGTGGCACGCTCTCCTCGCTCACCGCGATGCCGCACGTCGCCGGGGTCGCCTCCCGCCTCGACAGTGAGCGGATCAGCCGTACGGTGGCCGAGGTCACCACCGTGCTCAACCACCGTGAGCAGTTCTTCCTCGACCAGGGGATCGACTCCATGGCCACCTACCGGCGCCGGCGCGCGGCCGGGGAGTTCACCGACGAGGCACACGGGGACGTCTTCCTGGTGGTGGACGGCTGGGCTCAGGTCAAACAGAACTTCGACCACCTGCTGCCCACGTTCAACCAACTCGCCACCGGCGGTCTCAACTACGGCATCCACCTGATCATCACCACCACCCGCTGGGTTGAACTGAGCGCGCAGGTACGTGACCAGAGCGCGACCCGGCTGGAACTGCGGCTCGGTGACCCCATGGACTCCGTGGTGGACGTACGCAAGGCGGCCCTCGTGCCCCGGCTGCCCGGACGCGGACTCACGGTCGACGGCAAACTGCACTTCCTGACCGCCCTGCCCCGTCTCGACGGCGTCACCACCACGGAGGACCTCGGCGAGGGCGTCACCGCCCTGGTGGAGAGGATCGCCGAGCACTGGTCGGGCCGACCCGCGCCCGCCGTACGGATGCTGCCGCACCGGCTGCCCGCCTCGACGCTGCCCGCACCGGAGTTGGGCGACGGACTGCGGCTGCCACTCGGCCAGGACGAGGAGAAGCTCTCCACGGTGTGGCACGACTTCAGCCGGACCCCGCACCTGGTGGCCGTCGGCGACACCGAGAGCGGCAAGACCAACCTGCTGCGGCTCGTCGCGCAGGCGGTCACCGCCCGCTACGCCCCGACCGAGGCGCGGATCCTGGTCGTCGACTACCGGCGCGAACTCGTGGACGCCGTCCCGCCGGAGTACCAGCTCGGGCACGCCGTCTCCGTCGACGCCCTCAAGGAACTCGTCGGCGGCTCGGCCCGCGCGCTCAAGACCCGGCTGCCGGGGCCGGACATCACCCCCGCCCGGATGCGGCTCGCCGACTGGTGGCAGGGCCCCAGACTGTTCGTGCTCGTCGACGACTACGACATGGTGGTCGGCAGCAACAACTTCGACCACCCCTTCGCCCCGCTCTTCGACCACTTGGCCCTGGGCCACGAACTGGGACTGCACGTCATCGCCGTCCGCTCCGCCACCGGCGCCGGCCGCGGCCTCAACGACCAGTTGCTGCGCCGCCTCGACGAGGCCAACACTCCGGGCGTACTGCTGTCCTGCCCGCCGTCGGAGGGCTATGTCTTCGGCAACATCAAGCCGCGCAACCTGCCTGCGGGACGTGCGCAGTACATCGCCAGGCGGAAGGCGACGCTGATCCAGACGGCTCTCGCGGAGGCGGCGGAGCCCTCCGAAGGAGGGGACGGGGCCTGACCCGGCACGCGTCGGACCGGGAGGG
>NZ_JBHWZJ010000272.1:0-9558 GCF_042728415.1 Streptomyces sp. NPDC060198
CCCGCGACGAGCCGGGCGGGGCCGCGGACGGCTGCCGCGTGCTCACTCCTCCGGGACGGAGATCACCGCGCGCAGCGGGCTCAGGAGACTGTTGACCTCCTTCAGGTCGGTGGTGGAGTCGAGCCGATAGCTCTCCTCCGGCGTCGGCGGCAGCAGCCCGCTCCCGCACCGGTCCCCGAAGAACTGCAGGGCCGTGCGCGGCCGACAGCGCTTGGACGGCCAGAGCAGCCCCTGGGCCGAGGCGGTGTGTTCACGGATCAGCCGCGCCCAGTAGCGCGTCTTGCCGTACTCGCCGGGCTCGCAGTCGACCAGCCAGCCGTCCTGCCACACCGCCGCGAGCCCTTCGGCGGTGGTGAGATCGACGAGGACGACATCCTGCGTCGTACGCACGGCGGAGACGCTGTAGCGGGACGCCTGCGCCCACGGAATCTGCCGCACCGCCAGGGGACCGTCGAACTCCACCGACCGCAAGAGCACTTCGGCCAGAGCGGTGACGGGATCCTGCGCGGCGTAGAGGTAGGAGTAGGGATCCCTCTCGGTGGAGTCGAAGCGGCTCCCCTTGAAGAACTCGTGGGCGGGCCGCGGATTGAAGTCGGCGACACCGTACGGCTCGCTGTGACAACGCCAAATCCTGCTGCCGGCCGGGAGCACGGTGAGCCGCGCTTCCATGGCCACGCCTTCCGGTGGTACCTGGAGCGCCATCAGTCCGCCTCCACCAGTTCGACCGCCGCCAGTTCGATGTCCGCGTCGGGCAGCAGACCGAGCAGGTCGGCCGGGATCCCCCGCAGCCAGGCGTTGCCTCCCAGCCACCACCCGGCGGCCCCCCACGGGTCGATGTCGGCCCGCAGGACTTCGTTGACGCGCAGCACGACAGGCAGCGGCCGTACCGTGCCCGGGCTGAACTGGAAGCGCGGATAGCGGGCCCCGGCCCCGTCGTCGTGGAGCCGGATCAGTCCGTGGACGGCATGCTCGTCGGCCAGGAGGAGCAGGCGTTCCCGCTCCGTGAGGGCGGGCGCGCCCAGAAGCCGCCGGCGCACGGTCCGCCGCAGGTCCTCCGGGCCCGGCGGTTCGTCCCGCAGTGCCCGCAGCAGCGCGTTCACGGCGGCAAGGGCGGGCAGCTCCCCGCTCCCGGCGCCGGCCGAGGCGTACCGGCGGCCCGCCAGCGCCTCGGCGACGGGATGGGCGGAAGGCAGCGGCGAAAGAGCTCTGCGGAGCCGGCGCACGGCCCGGGCCGCACGGGGAGCCTGGCCGGCGGTGACGGCCTCGCGAAGGTCGCGCACGGACGCCGTCACCTCCTCCCGCTCCTCGCGTCCGAGCTCGGTGACGAGGGATTCGTGGTGGAGCTGCAGCAGCGCGAGCAGGTCCTCGGACGTCACGGTCGTTCTCCTTCCTGTCCGTCCGCGAGGTGCAGAGGGTCCATGCGGACGGTCCCGGCTCCGTTTCCGGCCGGGTTTCCGTGGTGGACGAAGGCGGCCCAGGTGTCCGACTCGCGGAGCTCCTTGTCCCAACGGTGTGCCGGAATCCGGTCCAGTGCGCGGACCCGGGACCTTGAAGCGGGGGCGGCGAGCATCCAGCGCTGGGCGGCGCGCAGCGCGTCGGGCGGGGCGAGCCCGGCGGCGATCCCCTCGTGCAGGACCAGCATCAGGATCTCGGAAGTGCTGTCGTCGACTTCCCAGCGGGAACCGATCGCGTCGGATGCCAGCCGGTGGACCAGCACGGACGTGACGGTGAGCGCCTCGTCGTGGTCGCGGGTGGTGAGGTCCGTCTCGCACGCTCCGCACACGACGAGTGGTCCCCGCGAGCGGTACGCCTCCCCGTCGTGGGGGGTCTCCAGCAGAGTGGCGAGGGTGAGCGGTGAACTCGTCGAGCCGTCGTCCGCCCCCTCGGCCGGGGCCAGTTGCAGGGCCGACGTGGTCGGGTCGGGGCCGGCCGTGCCGTGGCAGGAGAGGTGGACCATGGAGGCGGGCTCCCTCGATCCGCCTCCGAGCAAGGACAGCACGGTCCGGGGGGTCGCCGGGGCGTCGGCGTCCGGGTCGTCGGAGTACCTCGCCGCGTGGGGGTAGTACACCTCGTGCAGGAGTTCGATCTCCTCCTCGGCCCAGGCCAGTTCGGCGTCTCCGTGGAAGACGAGAGCCGGCCGCCCGGCCGGGGCCATGCGGTCGCGGGCCGCTGCCCGCAGGAACTCGCGACCGGAAGCGGCGTGGGAGATCACGGCGATCTCGCACGCCCGGACCGTCCCGGGCCCCTCCGGGCCCGCGGGCGGGGACAGGACCGCGGCGGGCCACGGCACCACCCCGAGGTCCCCGCACGGCACAAGGACCACGCGCACCGGGTGGGGACGCAGGCCCTCGTACGGTGCCGGCCCCGACTCGGCCAGCGCCCTGGCCCAGAGACCGGTGCCGTCGAGGACGGGGCCCAGCACCTCACCGGCCCAGGCACACAGACGCTCCAGCGCCTCGCTCCACCGCCGTTCGGCCCGGCGGCGCCGCTGGGGCGACTCGTCCGCAGAAGCCGACACCCGCTGGCGTTCGGCCCCGGCTTCCACGAACGCGGTCACCGGGGCACGCCCCTCGGTGGACAGTTCGGTGAGCCGGACCGCCAACGGGGGCCCTTCGGGTGTGACGACAACTACCGCACCATCCTCCGTCTCCGGACCGGGGAGGAGGTAGACGAGCGCGTCCACGCCGGAGCGCACCAGTCCCGCGCGCAGGGCGGCGACGGTCTCGGACGACGGTTCGTCGACGGGCGCGTCGCGGTCCCGGAGCAGGTCCAGCGAGCGCTGCCGCACGTCTCCGGGAAGTTTCGGGGCGCCGTCGGCCAGCGCGAGCACCGCTTCGACGGCCTCCGTGGCATCCGCGTACACGGGAGGAGGCACCGGGACGGCCTGCCGCCAGTGCTCGGCGAGGTCCGGGGCACCCAGGGCCTCCAGCCGGCCGGCCACCCCTCGGGACGCCACGGCGGCGCCGAGGACGAGCGAGCGTCCGGCCTCCAGACAGCCGATCGCGTCGTCCACCCGATCGAGGCGCAGCGCCCAGAAGGCCGCCGTCCTGCCACGATCGGCTCCCTGCCGGGCCATCCGCAGCCCGTGTCGCACCCCCAGTTGCAGCAGGACGTCGTCGGCGGTCCGACGCAGCGAGTCGCGGGCCGACGCGATCGCCGTCAGCAGGTCCTCGGTCGCCTCCGGGGTTCGGGGGCGGGCCTCCGCGCGGGTCGCGTGCAGCTTGGCGAAGTTCCAGTGCAGGAACTCGACGATGGGACCCCGCCCGGCCGGTGCGGCGGCACGGGCCGTCCGCAGCTCCTCGATCGCCTCGTCGAGCGCGCCCGTGTCCCCGGTGAGCTCGTACAGCGAGCTCAGAGCGAGCGCCACCGCCCCGCGGGCCTGTATCTCGAAGTCGAACGTGATCGCCGGTCCTTCGAGGGCGGCCCTGGTCCGGCGGATACCTTCGGTGATGCGTCCCGGGTCCGACTCGGCGACGGCGGAAAGCGCGAGCAGGGGGGCCCAGGTGACGTCCAGCAAGCTGCGCAGGGCGGGGACGTCGACCGGTACCTCGAGCGACTCCTCCAGGTGGTGGACGGCCTTGCGCACGTCGCTCCGGTCCTGCGTGATGCGGGCCAGAACCAGATAGGCCAGCCCTCTCATGTACGAGACGAGCGCGTCGAGCCACGAGTGCGTCTCGGAGACCTGGTAGTCGATGTCGAGCAGTTCCTCGATCTGCGCGGAGACGGCAGCGGCGTCCCTCCGCTCCGCGGCGGCGGTCAGACGGGACCTGATCCGCAGGCAGACGGCCGCCACCCGCAAGGCGGTCAGCGTCGGGTTCTCCGTTTCGAGATCGCCCGCGATGCTCTCGATGAGTGCTTCCGCGGCTTCCTCGTCCTGCAGGCTGCCGCCTGTCATGCTGGCCGCCATGAGGAGGTTGGACGTGACGGTCTGAAGCCACTCGGGCTTCTCCTCGTCGTCCAGCTCTCCTGCCGCGGCGGCTTCCTGGAGCATGCCCAGCGCCCGGTGGAGCTGGCTCCTGTCGCCCGTGCTCATCGCCACCGACATGCGGGTCACGGCGGCGACCATGCGCGAGGCCAGCGGCGCCCCGGCCGTTCCCTCGGCACCGGTGGACAGCCGCTCGACGACCTTCTCCAGTTCGCCCGTTCCCAGCACCGCGGGATTCATCACCCCCATGAGGGACAGCATCTCCAGCAGGGAGTCCATGTCGGTCTCGGGGTCCGGAGGCGCCATCCGCATCGACAGGCCCAGGGAGGAAGTCGGCAGCACGGACCGCGCGGTCTCGACCAGGGGGAGCAACGACCCCGGGGCGAGGCGGGCGAGGTTCCCGATGAGCGCATGGAGATGAGCCGGCGAGACGTCCGCCCCCGCGGCGCCCTGCTCCAGGAGCTCGGACAGCCGCAGGAGGTCGTTCGCCGGGACGGGGAGCCTGTCCAGCACGTCCATGTCCGCCGCGATCTTGATGAGGCGCCGGCAGTCCTCCAGGAACCCCGGGCCGCCCATGCTCTCCGGCACGCACATCCTGACCAGCTCGCTGAAATTGTCCAGCGTCATCGCCGAGGTCTCCCTCAGTCCGGCCAGTGCCTCCAGATGGGAGGCCATCACGCCGACGAGGTTCTTGCGCGCCTTCGTCCGCTCCTCCTGCGACAACAGGTCGGACGCGACGGCCGCTTCCAGCAGGGGAAGGGCGCGCCCACGGTCCTCCGGGGCACCCGACAGCACGAACCGCGTGCCGATCAGGGCCCCCAGTCCGGCCCTGAGACGGGCCGCCGCCCGGGTCGAGGGGGCGCTGTCCGCCGTCTCCTCCCGGAGGAGCCCGCCGATCTCCTCGATCTCCCGGTCCAGTTCCCGGTCGCCCCCGTCACCGCGCGGTCCGGTCTCCAGCGGCACCGCGCGCCCCGCGATCCCCTCCAGTGCCGCGGCGATCCGCGCGGACAGCGATTCCTTGTCGGCATCACTCATGTGTCACCCCTCCAAGGCCATCATGCCCACTGCGTCGTGCGGGGCGAAGGACGATTCGGCGGAGATCTCCCAGCGGCCCGAAACAGGCCGGACAACGCCCGGATTCCGACCGCCCGACGGCTCGGGGCGGGCTCATTCCGGTTGCGCACGGGCCCTGTTGGAGAATCGGCGCACCCGGCGCGGGATGAGCGGGCAGGATGCCCGGGGAGGTCGCTTCGGGGCGACCGGCCCGGAAGGAGGCCGTCATGGTGAGCGAGGGCAGACCGGACAGCGTCGAGCCCCTGCCCTACCGGGAGGTGACGGAGGACCATTACGCCCAGGACTACACCGGCGACCTGCGAATCCTGGCGGTGGACGACGAGTCGGCCGTGCTCGCCGGGCGGTGTCCCCGGTGCGGATGCGCGTTCACCTACCTGCACACCCGTCGCACCTTCCGCTCGGCCCGCCTGCCCCGGGGTCCGCAGATCCCGGTGATGTGCACCTGCACGACCGGACATCCGCTGCGTCCCAGCGGCGAGGAGGGCTGCGGCGCTTTCTGGAACGTCGTGGTGGAGCGGACATGACGGGCGGATGGCGGGTCCTGCCGGGGCGTCCCGCGATACCGGCCGACCGCGGGGCCGCAGCGCGTAGCCGGCGCATGCTGGCCGGGGAGCTGGCCCGGGCCAGGGAGGCGGCGCTGGCCTGGCGCAACGGTCTGGCGGGGCTCTTCGTCGGGCTGCTGAGTTTCGGGCTGGTCAAGGGCCGTGCCGAGATCGGCAAGCTCGCCGCGCCCTACGGCGCGTCGGTCGGCACCGCGCTGTTGCTGTCATTGGTGTGCGGCACGTACGGAGCCCTGCTTCTGCTCCGGGCGGCCCACGGGGTGCCGGCCGCGACCCGACTCCTCCCGGGAACGGCGTCGCTGCACGCTTCCGAGCACCTGGAGACCATGGGGACGGTGCGGGCGCTGCGCCGCGGGGTGATCCTGACCGTCACGTGCGGCGCACTGCTCGTGACGGGGGTGGCAATCACCTGGTACGGACCGGCGGCGGACAAGCCGGGGCTGCTCGTCCGCACGCGGTCGGGAACGGAGTGCGGGACGCCCCTGCGCACCCAGGACGGCGTGCTGGTTCTGCGGACCGGGACGGGCGAGGTGGCCGTCCCGCTGACGGGGATCACCGGGCTGACGCCCGTGGAGGCGTGCCCGTCGCCCCCGGCCGGATGAGGTTCCGCGGCGGGGTGGCGTCCGGCGATTGCCGTCGCCCTGCGGAGTCCTGGGTCCGGACGCCGGTTCGGTCAGGCCGGGTTGACCGGCGGCATGTGCGCCGTCTCGGCCGGAAGACGGGCACCGGGTTTCCCCGCACGTCTGACCGTACAACTGTGGGCCCGGGGATCCGAGTTCAGTTCCGGGACCATAGTCTTGCCCGGTCCGCTCAGGGTCCGGGCCGGTTCGGTCCACCTCCGCGAACCGCTCACCGCTTCCGCGCGATCCAGGACTTCCTCAGCCCCGCCCCCCAGGAGACACCGGCATGACCGCCACCGCCGCACAACTGCCGCCCGCCGCGGCCGCGCCCGCCGAGCGGCGCTCCGCGCGCCTGGTCACCGAGGTGCTGGCCCCGCCCCATCTCGTGGTCCTCGTCCTGATCGTCATCGGCGTGCACTCCACCGGTTCCCTCGGGGGCGCCGGCTGGGGTCTGCTCGCCGGGGTCTTCTGCGGTGGTCTGCCCATCGCGTACATCGTCGCCGGGGTCCGCCGGGGCCGGTGGTCCGACAAGCACCTCAAGATCCGCGAACAGCGGTGGACACCGCTGTTCGTCACCCTCGTTTCGGTCCTCGTCGGCACCGGCCTGCTGCTGGTTCTCGACGCTCCCCGGGAGGTCGTCGCGCTGGTCGCCGCCATGATCGCCGGGCTGTTGCTGACCATGGCCGTCACCGTCCGGTGGAAGGTGAGCGTGCACACCGCCGTCGCCTCCGGCGTCGCCGTCGTCGTCACCGCGGCGTACGGGTGGTGGGCCGCGCTGCTCTTCCTCGGCGTCGCGGCCGTCGGGTGGTCCCGGGTCTCGCTGCGGGACCACACGACGGCGCAGGTCGTCGTGGGAGCCGTCCTGGGCGGTACGGCTGCTGCCGTGGTGTTCGCCGGACTGCGCTGACCCCGGCGGCGCGTGGGCGGCCGGGCGCGCGACGGAGCAGAGCTCCCCACAGGAGCGACCGGACTCCCCGGCCGCCCCTGTGGCGTGTTGCGCGGGCCCGTCACCCCAGCCGGAGGTGGCGCAGCATCAGCAGCCCGGCCGCCATGTTGGCCGCGGGCACCTGGCCCCTCGCGATGAGGTCGGGTACGGACTTGAGGGGGACCCACTCCCGGCGCGAGGACTCGAATCCGTCGCTGGGCGGTCCGGTGTAGTGCGCCTCCTCGGCCCAGTAGAGGTGGTGGCGGGCGTCGGTGAGTCCGTTGGAGGGTTCCACCGTCATCAGCGGGCGCAGCGCGCCGGGGCGCCAGCCGGTCTCCTCCTCCATCTCCCGGGCGGCGGCGACCGCGATGTCCTCGCCGTCCTCGACCACTCCGGCGGCGAGCTCCCAGCCCCAGCTGCCGGTGATGAAGCGGTGCCGCCAGAGCAGCAGGACCTCGTCGGCGTCGTTGACGACGGTGGCGGCGGCGACGGGGCGCAGCCGGATGACGTAGTGGTCGAGGTGCCTGCCGTCGGGGAGTTCGACGTCCGCGAGGTTCACCCGGAACCACCGGTTCTCATACACGGATTGCTCGTTCAAGTTCGCCCACTGCACAGTTCTGCCACCTTTCGGTCGATCGGTGGCAACATCGCAGCAGGGGCGGCAGGGCGAGGGAACGCACGCTTCCGAATGCGCCGGGGCTCACAGGGGCACGCGCAGCGCTCCCCCGATGACCTCCGCCGCCCGCGCGGCCTCGATGCTCCCGCTGGCCGCCAGATCGTCGCGGACCGCGCCCATCCGCTCGCGCAGCCGGTGCGACTCGACCCCGCGCGCCCGTTCCGCCATCTCCGTGGCCGTGAGCGCCGCCCGGTCGGCCTCCCCCAGGCACAGCTCCACCTGGGTCAGCATCGCAAGCCGGTGCACACGCCCCCGGTCGTGCGCCGGGGCGCGCACCGCCAGGGTCGCGTGTTCCCGCGCGGCCTTGAGGTCGCCCAGGCCGAGCAGGGCCTCGGCGACCTGTACGTCCACCAGGCCCGGCTGGACGTACGCCGTCTCCTCCGGCTCCGCACCGGGCAGAATGCGGGCCGCCAGGGTCTCGGCGCGGCCGATGCGTTCGCGGGCGCACCGCCCGTCCCCGAGCCGGGCGTACGCCTTGGCCTGCATGGCGTGGAGGTCGGCGGCGAGCGCGGGGCTGACGCGGTCTCCGGCGGCCCGTATCGCCGCCTCGGCGAAGGCCACCGCGCGGCGGAACTCCCCCAGGTGCAGGGACTGGTTGACCAGCAGCGCGATCACATAGCCGCCGAGCGCCCGGTCGCCGCTCGCCTTGGCGAGGCGCAGGGCCTGGTGGAAGTAGCGCTGGGCCAGTCCGTGGGCGTCGGAGTCGTAGGCGCAGATGCCCGCGAGCGAGACGAGCCCGGCCGTCGCGCGGTGCAGCCTGCGGCCCGTCGCGTCGTCGTGGCCGGCGTGCAGCAGCGGCGCGACCCCGGCGTTGAGGAAGCCCACCACCCTGCCTCTCGTCGCGATGCCGCCCGCCTTGCGGTAGAGGTGCTCGTAGTGGCTGCGGGCGGCGCGCAGGATCTCCAGGTCGGCGGGGCCGATGCGGGACGGGCCGGGGCGGGAGACGTCGATGTCCTCCGGCGGGTTCTCCCACTCCCACACGGGCATCACGGCGGCCGTGCCGGTGACGGCGGGTACGCCGGTCAGCCGCGGGTTGTGCTGCCCGTCCGCGCGCCAGAGCGCCGTGGCCCTCTCGACGAACCCGGCGAGCGGGGTGCCCGGCGACGGCGCGGCGGGCGCGCCCATGCCGATGTCGTCCAGGGTGACGGGCCGCCCCAGGCGCCGGCCGAGGACCTCGCAGATCAGGTCCGGTACCTCGCCGCGCGGGCGCTGGCCTTTCAACCAGCGCGAGACGGCCGTGTGTTCGTACCGCAGCCGCAGCCCCCGGGCCTGACCGGCCCGGTTCACGTGTCCGGCGAGCCCCGCCCGCGAGACCCCCGCCTCTTCCACGAGGGACTCCAGCAGGATGTTGGGTTCCGTACGGTCGCGCTCCACGCATCCCCCCTTCCGCGCCGCGCCTCGCGCACCGGCCCGAGCAGGTGGGTCGGACCTGTGCCAGACGCGTGCGCCGCAAGGTTCCAGCCAAGCACCGATTCACACGGGGTGTGAACGGAATGCCCGAACCGTCCCCCTGTGCGCCCTCCCGCACCGCGGGCGGCGCGGGTTGACTGGGCGTCTCGCCGGAAAGCGGCCGGGTCGTCGCGGCTCCCCCTCGTACAGCTCCGACGGCCCTCGTCCGCACCGCCCGCCCTGCCGGCCTGCCCGACACACCACGGCAGGGCGGGCGGTGCCGGACCGCACGGTCCCACTGCCCGAACGAACAGGAGGGTGGCCACGGGACGGAGGCCGGGGCCGAAACGCTTCCGGTCCCGACTCCGGGCCCGGGTGCGGTCCCACCG
>NZ_JBHWZJ010000273.1:0-9445 GCF_042728415.1 Streptomyces sp. NPDC060198
CTCACCTTCCAGTGTGCGCGATGCCCCGCCCGACCTGCGAAAAATGCCCGTGAACGGGCGGTTGCTACTTCTTCAGGCCGGGGTACAGCGGGAACTTCGCGGCCAGCGCGACGACGCGGGCCTTGAGGTCCTCGGCGTCGTACGCGGGCTTCAGGGCCGAGGCGATGATCTCCGCCACCTCGGTGAAGTCCTCGGCCTGGAAGCCGCGGGTGGCCAGGGCCGGCGTACCGATGCGCAGGCCGGAGGTGACCATCGGCGGGCGCGGGTCGTTCGGGACGGCGTTCCGGTTGACCGTGATGCCGATCTCGTGGAGCCGGTCCTCGGCCTGCTGGCCGTCCAGCTCGGAGTTGCGCAGGTCCACCAGGACCAGGTGCACGTCGGTGCCGCCGGAGAGGACGGAGACGCCCACCTCGGTGACATCCGGCTGGATCAGGCGCTCGGCGAGGATGCGGGCACCGTCCAGGGTGCGCTGCTGGCGCTCCTTGAACTCCTGGGAGGCCGCGACCTTGAACGACACGGCCTTGGCCGCGATCACGTGCTCCAGCGGGCCGCCCTGCTGACCCGGGAAGACCGCCGAGTTGATCTTCTTGGCGAGTTCCTGGGTGGAGAGGATCACACCGCCGCGAGGACCACCGAGGGTCTTGTGCGTGGTGGTCGTGACGACGTGGGCGTGCGGCACCGGGTTGGGGTGCAGACCCGCGGCCACCAGGCCCGCGAAGTGGGCCATGTCGACCATCAGGTACGCGCCGACCTCGTCCGCGATGCGGCGGAAGGCGGCGAAGTCCAGCTGACGCGGGTACGCGGACCAGCCGGCCACGATCAGCTTCGGCTGGGACTCCTTGGCGAGGCGCTCCACCTCGTCCATGTCCACGACACCGGTCTCGTCGACGTGGTACGGGACCACGTTGTAGAGCTTGCCGGAGAAGTTGATCTTCATGCCGTGGGTCAGGTGACCGCCGTGGGCCAGGTTCAGACCCATGATCGTGTCGCCGGGCTTGAGCAGCGCGAACATCGCGGCGGCGTTCGCCTGCGCACCGGAGTGCGGCTGGACGTTCGCGGCCTCGGCGCCGAAGAGCGCCTTGATGCGGTCGATCGCGATCTGCTCGACCACGTCGACGTGCTCGCAGCCACCGTAGTAGCGGCGGCCCGGGTAGCCCTCGGCGTACTTGTTGGTGAGGACGGAGCCCTGCGCCTCCATGACGGCGACCGGAGCGAAGTTCTCCGAGGCGATCATTTCGAGGGTGGACTGCTGGCGGTGGAGCTCGGCGTCGACTGCGGCGGCGACGTCCGGGTCCAGCTCGTGGAGGGAGGAGTTGAGAAGCGACATCAGGCGGTCCCTTGGGTCTCAGTTGCCGGAGAACTCGGTGTATTCGTCGGCGGTGAGCAGATCCCCCGGCTCTTCCGCGATGCGCACCTTGAAGAGCCAGCCGCCCTCGAAGGGAGCGGAGTTCACCAGGGACGGGTCGTCCACCACGTCCTGGTTCGCCGCGGTGACCTCGCCGGTGACCGGCGAGTACAGGTCGCTGACCGACTTGGTCGACTCCAGCTCGCCGCAGGTCTCGCCCGCGGTCACCGTGTCGCCGACCGCCGGGAGCTGGGCGTACACGACGTCACCGAGCGCGTTGGCCGCGTACTCGGTGATGCCCACGGTTGCCACGCCGTCCTCGACGGCCGACAGCCACTCGTGCTCCTTGCTGTACCGCAGCTGCTGGGGGTTGCTCATGACCTGAATTCTCCTGTACGCGGATGGGTGCTGACGAACGATGGTCTTACGGGATGAGACGCGACTCGGTCACGTCCGGCCCGGTGGGCGGGGCGCGGAGTGCCCCCGACGCCTACTTCCGGCGCTTGTAGAAGGGCAGGGCCACGACCTCGTACGGCTCATGGGTGCCCCGGACGTCCACGCCGACACCCTCGGTGCCGGGTGCGGCGAAGGCCGCGTCCACGTACGCCATGGCGATCGGCTTGCCCAGCGTCGGGGAGGGGGCGCCGGAGGTGACCTCGCCGATCACCTTGCCGTCGGCGACGACCTGAAAACCGGCGCGCGGCACCCGGCGGCCCTCGGCGACCAGGCCGACGAGCTTGCGGGGAGGGGCGGTCTCGGCGCGCTCGGCGGCGGCGACGAGAGCCTCGCGGCCCACGAAGTCGCCCTCCTTCTCGAACTTCACGACCCGGCCGAGGCCCGCGTCGAACGGCGTCAGCGCCGTGGTCAGCTCGTGCCCGTACAGCGGCATGCCCGCCTCCAGGCGCAGCGTGTCGCGGCAGGAGAGCCCGCAGGGGATCAGGCCGTGCGGGGCGCCGGCCTCGGTGAGCGCCTGCCAGAGCGTCTCGGCGTGCTCGGGGGCGACGAACAGCTCGAAGCCGTCCTCGCCGGTGTAGCCGGTACGGGCGATGAGGGCCGGAACTCCGGCGACCGTGCCGGGCAGGCCCGCGTAGTACTTCAGCCCGTCGAGATCGGCGTCGGTGACGGCCTTCAGGATGGCGGGGGACTCGGGGCCCTGGACGGCGATCAACGCGTACGCGTCGCGGTCGTCACGGACCTCGGCGTCGAAGCCGGCGACCCGCTCGGTCAGGGTGTCGAGGACGAGCTGGGCGTTGCCCGCGTTGGCGACCACGAGGTACTCGGTCTCGGCCAGGCGGTAGACGATCAGGTCGTCCAGGATGCCGCCGTCCTCGCGGACGATCATCGTGTAGCGGGCCCGGCCGACGCCGACCGTGCCGATGTTGCCGACGAGCGCGTGATTCAGGAACGCCACGGCCTCGGGGCCGGTGACGGCGATCTCGCCCATGTGGGAGAGGTCGAAGAGCCCGGCGCGGGTGCGCACCGCATGGTGCTCGTCACGCTCGCTGGCGTACCGCAGCGGCATGTCCCAGCCGGCGAAGTCGGTCATGGTCGCGCCCAGCGAGCGATGCAGCGCATCGAGGGCGGTCGTACGGGGGGCGGTGCTCATGAGGTGGCTCCCAGGGCGCGCAGGGCATGACGACGAGGACGGTCCCTCCCCATCTGTCATCGGAACCTGAGAGGTTCGCCGAGAGGCCCCTGACGGGTCGGCTTGCACCTTGGGTGGAGCCGGTGACCGGCTCGCTTTTCAGATCTGCCTCATCCACGCGGTACGGGGCCTGAGAGATTCAAGGGAGGAACTTGCTCCTTCGGCGCCCGGCACACACGGTGGCCGGGACTCTCCCGCGTGGATTCAAACGGCCGGTATGCAGTTGCGCGCACATCATCGCACGCACGGCGGTCGGCCCCGGCGCCCGGTACCCCCGCCCGGCCTCCCGTCCGGGACACTTGCCGCGCATTACCTTTTCTTTACACTTTGTGGGCAGGTGCTGGGGTGACTCGACAGGGGGAGTGCCGATGTCGTTGCGACCGTACGCGGGGGTGGTGCGGTGGGGGGTCGCCGTGCGGCAGACACCGCCCGCCGCCGAGAAGGGGCCGCCGGCCGTGCGCGACCTGCGCGGTGGGGCCGGGGACGGACCGCGGCGGCTCGAATTCGCCCCCGGGGACGTCGTCGTCGTCTCCGGGCTGCCCGGCAGCGGCAAGTCCACCCTCATCCGGCGCGCGGTCACCACCCGCGCCATCGACTCCCAGGACACCCGGGACCGCTTCACCGCGGCCCTGCCCCGCTTACTCCCGTACGCCCTCTACCGCCCCCTGGTCCGCGCCGCCCACTACTACGGGCTGCTCGGTGCGCTGCGCTCCGGCGAGGCGGTCGTCGTCCACGACTGCGGGACGCAGGGCTGGGTACGCCGCTGGCTGGCCCGCCACGCGGCGCGCCGGGGCCGCGCCCTTCACCTGGTGCTGCTCGACGTTTCCCCCCGGACGGCCAGGGCGGGCCAGCGCGAACGCGGACGCGGCGTCTCCGGGTACGCCTTCGCCCGGCACCGGCGCGCGGTCGGCCGGCTGCTGCGCGACGCCGAGCGCGGCCTGCTGCCCCCGGGCTGCGCCTCCGCCGTGCTGCTGGACCGCCCGGCGGCCGGGGCGCTGGCGGCCATCGCCTTCCCGGTGGCGGAGCCGGACGTACCGGGGCCGGTGGCGGCGGACGTGCCCGTCGAGGTGGTCGAGGGACCGGTGGCCGATCCGCCGCCGGGTGCGCCGGGCGCGGTGCCCGGCATGCGGGGCAACGCCGGGGACAACAGCGTGGCCGGGACGCCGGGGCCCCGCGCCGGTTAGTGTTTCTGCCGCAGGACACGGTCGACAAGAGGACACAGAGGCAGTGGACATCCCGGCACAGACGTCGCCCCGCCAGCTCCAGGGGTGGCCTGCGAACGAGTTCGAAGAAGTGCTCAGCGCCTCGCTGGGCGTCCCCGGGGCGGGGAGCCGGCTCGTCGAGGTGCTCGGCCGCAGCCAGCTCTGGATTCCGCTGCCCGGCGGCGGCAGTCCCGCCAGCGCCGATCTCGACCTGCCGACGATCGAACTCGACGGTGCCGCCTTCGTCCCCGTCTTCAGCTCCGAGGCGCAGTTCCTCGGTTGCGTCGGTGCCCACCTCTCCTTCGCCGTCGCGCCCGCCCGCGAGTTCGCGCGCGGACTGCCCCCGCAGGTGGGCATCGCGGTCAACCCGGGCGGCGCGGTCGGGCTTCCGCTGCCGCCCGCCGCCGTCGCCGAGCTCTGCCGTGCCGGGAACACCCCGCTGGACGGACCGGCCGGCGGCGGCCGGGTGCGGCTCTGGGAGCCGGACTGGAAGGAGGAGCCGGTCGACTTCCTCGCCGCCGTGTCCGCGGAGTTCCAGCAGACCGGTGTGGTCGCCACCGCCCGTCGCGCGCTGGCCAGCATCGAGGGCGGCGACCCCGTCCTCTTCGTCGCCGTCCAGTTCTCGGCGTGGGACGAGGCCACGCGGGGCGCCCCCATGGACGCGCTGGGCCGCGCGCTCGGACGCGTGCAGGTGCCGTGGCCCGTCAACCTGGTCCTGCTCGACATGGCGCAGGACCCGGTCGGCGACTGGATGCTGGAGAAGGTCCGGCCCTTCTTCCAGTGACCGCCGGGACGGCCCGGTCGCGGCCCTCGGGCGTGTCCGTCGACCGGCTGCCGGGCAGCCCGGCCGCTGCCCGGGACCGGCCTGCCGTGTCCGGCATGTCGGACGGTGGCGTCAAGTCGGTGTCAGTAAGGGCGCATAAGCTGGTTTGATGGCGAGGTCGCTCCCGCGCGCCCGGGGGCGGCGCGCGACACGGTGGATCGACGAGGGGCGGGACCCAGGGTGAGTGCGTCAGGCACGGCAGCGGCCGGGCAGGTCGAACACATGCTGCGCCAGGTGACCCCCGGGCGCTTCGACGCGTACGAGGAGTTGCTGAGGGCCCTTTCGGACGGCCAGGTCTGGATGCTGCTCTGGCACGGCACGGCCGGCTCCCCGGACGCCCAGTACGGCAACATCGGTGTGGGCGGCCTCGGTTACGCCCCCTGCGTGACCTCCGCCCAAGAGCTCGCGGCCAGCGGCTGGAACCGCGCCCACGAGGTGATCACCGGCCGGGAGATCGCCCGCTCGCTCTTCCCCGACCACTGGGGAATCTGGCTCAACCCGCACACCCCCGGCGGCGGCGTGGGCATCCCGTGGCTGGATCTGCGCCGGATCGCCAACGGGCTCGACCGGCTGCCCGCAGGACCCCTCACCCTCTCCGAACCGGCCATCGAGATCCCGCAGTTCTACGCGTTGCTCTCGCAGAACGCGCACCGCACCCCGGCGATCCGCTCGCTGCGTCGCGCCTGGGTGCAGCCGGCGCTCGGCGCTCCGTACCTCGCCATCGGGCTCGACCTCTACGACACCGGCCGGGCCGCGGTGGAGTCGGCCCGCGCGATGATGGGGCAGACGATCGGCGCCGTCCCGGAGGGGCTTCCCGTCTCCACGGTCGCGATGTCCGACGACTACGACCCGGTCGCGATGTGGCTGCGCGCCAACGCCCGTCCGTTCTACGACCGGGAGGCGCACGCGCAGCCCGTCGCGCCGCCGCCCGCGGCCCCCGGTTACGGCTACCCGCCCGCGTACTGACGCTCCCGCGCGCTTCGGTCCCTCTCCGCGGCACGGCCGCGCCGTGGAGAGTCCCCTACCGCCGGGCCCGCCCGTACGGGTGAAGTGACCTGCGCTTTTCGGCCATCTCGGACCGCTCCGGATGCCGTTGCCGCCGTGCGCCCGGTGTCCGGGAGGGGTACTCGTGCGGCCTTTCACGCCTTTTTCACCGCCGGGCGGTGAAGCGTGCCATCTGATGGGTACATCGTCCCCATGCGCGCCATGTCCCGCTCTGACCACTCCTGCCGCTCAAAATGGGTGTTGGCGCGCATCCGTACTCAATTGAATTTCAACTATGTTGCGTCCGGGGGGCGTTCACAGGCGTCCGGATAACGGATCGACCAACTCGGATCACGGTTAGGCATCCATTCGCCGTCAAGTCTGGCAACAGATCACGACGGGGATGAAGACTCCCGCACCAAGGGGCGATCGGTCCCGAGCCACCACCGGACGAAACCGCCGCCACCGCGGCAAGTGTGTGCCGGCCACCGCCGGTTGAGAGGGGTCCCTGCCACGATGACGGCACCACTGCACGAGCCGACAACGGAAGCGGCCCCCCCGGCGGGATTCGAAGCGGGCATCGCGCCCGAGAAGGCGGTGCAGGGCCGTTCCCTGGGCCGCATCGCCTGGGAGCGGCTGAAGCGGGACAAGCTGGCCCTCGGCGGCGGCATCGTGGTGCTGTTGCTGGTCGTCGTCGCGCTGCTGGCGCCCGTGATCACCCACCTGGTCGGCCAGTCCCCGTACGACCACCACGAAGAGCTGATCGACCCGCTCTTCTCCACGCCCACCGGCTCCTACGGGGCGATGAGCGGGACGCACTGGTTCGGCGTGGAGCCGGTCAACGGCCGCGACATCTTCGCCCGCATCGTCTACGGCGCCCGGGTCTCGCTGCTCGTCGGCTTCCTCTCCGCCGTCGTCGCCGTCGCTCTCGGCACGGTGCTCGGCGTGCTGGCCGGCTTCTTCGGCGGCTGGCTGGACGCGCTCATCAGCCGCGTGATGGACATGCTGCTCTCGTTCCCGCAGCTGCTCTTCATCATCGCCCTGGTGTCCGTGATGCCCAACAAGCTTCTGGGGCTGGAGGGTTCGGGCGTCCGTCTCTTCGTGATGATCCTGGTCATCGGGTTCTTCGGCTGGCCGTACGTCGGCCGCGTGGTGCGCGGGCAGACCCTGTCCCTGCGCGAGCGGGAGTACGTGGACGCGGCACGCAGCCTGGGAGCGGGGCGGTTCTACATCCTCTTCAAGGAACTGCTGCCGAACCTGGTGGCGCCGATCGTCGTCTACGCCACGATGATGATCCCCACCAACATCCTGACCGAGGCGGCCCTGAGCTTCCTGGGTGTCGGAGTGAAACCGCCCTCCGCCTCCTGGGGCCAGATGCTGTCATCCGCTCTGAGCTACTACGAGTCCGACCCGATGTACATGATCATTCCGGGCGTGGCGATCTTCATCACCGTCCTCTCCTTCAACCTCTTCGGTGACGGCGTGCGTGACGCGCTCGACCCGAAGGGTTCTCGCTGACTGCCGTACCCCGGAGCCCGTGCGCACCGTACGGGCCGATCTACACACGGAGGATCCCGAATCGTGACTTTTCGACGGAACACACGGCGCAAGCAGGCCGTGGCCGCTGCTGCCGTGGTCGCGGCACTGCTCTCCACGGCGGCCTGCGGCGGCGGGGGCGACGACGACAGCGGCAAGGGCGGTGGCAAGGACGGCGGTTCCGCCAACGCGGCCGGCTTCGACGCGGCGAACAACAAGGTCGCCAACGCCTCGACGAAGGCCGGCGGCGAGCTGAAGTTCGCCGGTGTCCAGGACGCCGACTCCTGGGACACCACGCGTGGGTACTACGGTTTCGTGTGGGACTTCATGCGCTACTACAGCCGCCAGCTGGTGACCAGCAAGACGGCCCCGGGCGCCGGCGGCACCGAGCTCACCCCGGACCTCGCCACCGAGCGCGCGAAGATATCGGACGACGGCAAGACCTACACGTACACCCTGCGCGACGGGGTCTCGTGGGAGGACGGCAAGCCGGTCACCTCGCAGGACGTCAAGTACGGCATCGAGCGCCAGTGGGCCCAGGACGTGCTGTCCGGCGGCCCCGTCTACCTGCGGGACATCCTCGACCCCAAGGGCGAGTACAAGGGTCCCTACAAGGACACCTCCGCCGACCACCTGGGTCTGAAGGCCATCGAGACGCCGGACGCGAAGACGATCGTCTTCCACCTGCCGACCGCCAACAGCGACTTCGAGGCGATCCTCGCGCTGACCTCGTCCTCGCCGGTCCGCCAGGACAAGGACACCAAGTCGAAGTACGGCCTCAAGCCGTTCTCCTCGGGCCCGTACAAGTTCGAGTCGTACACGCCCAACAAGTCCGTCGTGCTGGTCCGCAACGAGAACTGGAAGCAGGAGTCGGACCCGGTCCGCAAGCCGCTGCCGGACAAGATCTCGGTGACCCTGTTCTCCAACGCGGACGACATGGACAACAAGCTGCTCAGCGGTGAGTACGACCTCGACGTCAACCAGACGGGTCTCTCCCCGCAGGGCCGCACGAAGGCGCTCAAGGAGTACAAGGACAACCTGGACAACCCGGTGTCCGGCTACATCCGGTACGCCGCCTTCCCGCAGAACGTCGCGCCGTTCGACAACATCCACTGCCGCAAGGCCGTGCTCTACGGAGCCGACCACAAGTCGCTCCAGACCGCCCGTGGCGGCCCGGTGGCCGGCGGCGACATCGGCACCAACATGCTGCCCCCGTCGGTGCCCGGCTCCGAGGGCCAGAAGTACGACCCGTACGGCTTCACCACGAACGACGGCGCGGCGAACACCGCCAAGGCCAAGGAAGAGCTGGCCGCCTGCGGCAAGCCGGACGGCTTCTCCACCACCATCGCGGTGCGCAACAACAAGCCCGTCGAGGTGGCCACCGCGGAGTCGCTCCAGGCGTCCCTCGCCAAGATCGGCATCAAGGTCGACATCGACCAGTACGACGGCGCCCAGTACTCGGGCATCATCGGCAACCCGTCCGTGGTGAAGAAGAAGGGCTACGGCATCATCATCATGGGCTGGGGCCCCGACTTCCCCTCGGTCCAGGGCTACGGCCAGCCCCTCTGGGACAGCAGCTACATCCTGGACAGCGGCAACAACAACTTCGCCATGATCAACGACAAGGCGATCGACGCGAACTTCGACAAGTACGCCGTCGAGCTCGACGACGCCAAGAAGGTCGCTCTCTCCACCCAGCTCAACCACCAGGTGATGGAGGGCGCTTACTACCTGCCCTTCGTCTTCGAGAAGTTCATCAACTTCCGCTCCTCCCGTCTGACGAACGTCTACACCACTGACGCGTACAGCGGTCAGTACGACTTCATCAGCCTGGGCGTTCAGAAGTAATCATTCCCCCGGCACACCCGCCGAACGGCACGAAAGGCAGGTGAAGGCCGGAGCGGTTCGGC
>NZ_JBHWZJ010000274.1:0-9440 GCF_042728415.1 Streptomyces sp. NPDC060198
GGGTTCCCCCGATTCATGGGGTTATCCACTGCCCGTGAGGGCACCACCCTCCGTCGGTCCCCGCACTCGGTCCCGTACCGTGTGCGGGGACGGACGTGCGTGACGGGGAGGCATGAACATGGCCGTGAAGGACCGCGACCGGTTCTCCACCGCGACCAGGCTGCGGCTGCTCGGCGAGCAGACGGCGGCCCGCGTCTACCGCTCCCAGAACCGCCGCCAGGCCCACCGCTCCCGGCTCACCGGCCGCGCCGCGTTCCTGGCGCTGATCGTCTGCACCCTCATCGTGGCGCTGGCGTACCCGATGCGGCAGTACGTCTCCCAGCGTGAGGAGATCGCCGACCAGGAGCGGACGCTCCAGGACGCCGGGAAGCGCGCCGAGGAGCTGCGGGACGAGAAGGCCCGGCTCCAGGACGACGCGTACATCCGCCGCCTCGCCCGCGAACACCTCCACTACGTCCTTCCCGGCGAGACCGGCTACACCGTGGTCGACCCCGACGCGGCGGACGACGGCCGGGGCGAGCCCGGCGCCGACGGCCGGCCCTGGCACTCCAACCTCTGGGACGGCGTGGACAGCGCGGACGGCTCCGGCAGCGAGTCCGACGGTTCCTCCCACGGCGACTGAGTCCCGCCCCGCGCGGCCAGGCACACTGGTCCGAGCGCGAACCGCGCCCCGCGGCGCACCGCATCCCACAGAGCAGCACCTCCGAGCAGAACCAAGGCAGGCATGGACACCGCCCCTCCGCAGACCGAATCCACTCCGCCCACCGACGCGGACATCGCCGCGTTCGAGCAGCAGCTCGGACGGCCGCCGCGCGGGCTGCGCGCCATCGCGCACCGCTGCCCCTGCGGCAACCCGGACGTGGTGGAGACCCAGCCCCGTCTGGAGGACGGCACGCCGTTCCCGACGACGTTCTACCTGACGTGCCCGCGGGCCGCGTCCGCGATCGGCACGCTGGAGGCGAACGGCGTCATGAAGGAGATGACCGAGCGCCTGGGCACCGACCCGGAGCTCGCCGCCTCCTACCGCGCCGCGCACGAGGACTACCTCGCCCGCCGCGACGCCATCGAGGTCCTGGAGGGCTTCCCGAGCGCCGGCGGCATGCCGGACCGGGTGAAGTGCCTGCACGTCCTCGTCGGCCACTCGCTGGCCGCGGGACCCGGCGTGAACCCGCTCGGCGACGAGGCCATCGCCATGCTGCCCGAGTGGTGGGCCAAGGGCCCCTGCGTCACGCCCTGCACGTCCGAGAAGCCGGCCGGGGAGACCGCGTGACCACGACCAGGGTCGCGGCCGTCGACTGCGGCACCAACTCCATCCGGCTGCTCGTCGCCGACATCGACCCGGATACCGGTGGCTTCACCGAGCTGGACCGCCGGATGCGGATCGTCCGCCTCGGCCAAGGAGTCGACCGCACCGGACGCCTCGCCCCCGAGGCCCTGGAGCGCACGTTCGCCGCCTGCCGCGAGTACGCCGGGGCCATCGAGGAGCTCGGTGCCCAGAAGATCCGCTTCGTCGCCACCTCCGCCTCCCGCGACGCCGAGAACAGCGCCGACTTCGTCCGCGGCGTCCACGAGATCCTGGGCGTCGAGCCCGAGGTGATCACCGGCGACCAGGAGGCCCAGCTCTCCTTCGACGGGGCGACCAAGGAACTCCACGGCAACAGCGGCCACGGCTTCGCCTCCCCGTACCTCGTGGTCGACATCGGCGGCGGGTCCACCGAGTTCGTCCTCGGCGACGACACGGTCCGCGCGGCCCGCTCGGTCGACATCGGCTGCGTCCGCATGACGGAGCGCCACCTCGTCCAGGACGGCGCGAAGATCGACCCGCCGACCGAGGCCCGGATCGCGGCGATCCGCGCCGACATCGACGCGGCCCTCGACCTCGCCGCCGAGACGGTCCCGCTCACCGAAGCCACCACCCTCGTCGGCCTCGCCGGCACGGTCACCACGATCGCCGCCATCGCGCTGGACCTTCAGGAGTACGACTCCGAGGCCATCCACCACTCCCGGATCTCCCTCGCCCGCGTGGAGGAGATCACCACCAGCCTGCTCGCCTCCACCCACGCCGACCGCGCCGCGATCCCCGCGATGCACCCCGGCCGGGTCGACGTCATCGCTTCCGGCGCCCTGATCCTCCAGGCCCTGATGCGGCGCACGGGGGCCCAGGAGATCGTGGTGAGCGAGCACGACATCCTGGACGGGATCGCGTTCTCGGCGGCTCCGGGCTCCGAGTGATCCGCTGAGCGGAGGCCGGGTGCGGGGGCATGGTGCTCGCGGGCCCGGCCTCTGTCTCAGATGCCGCGGCGGACGTCGCGCCGGTCGCCGACCTTGACGACGAGGATCACCAGTTCGTCGTTCTCGATCTGGTAGGCGACCCGGTAGTTCCCGACCCGGAGGCGGTAGAGACCTGAGGAGCCGACAAGTTTCTTGACGTCGACGTCTTCGCGGTACGGGTCTTCGCCGAGCGCGGTCAACGCGGCCAGGATGCGCATGGCGGCAGGCCGGTTGATGGCCCGGAGTTGTCGCTGTGCCGTGGCGGTGAACCGGAACGCGTACTTCACGCCGCGCCTTCGGAGCGTTCGGTGAACAGATCGGCCAGCAGTTCGGCCATGGTCACGGTCGGGTCGTCCTGGGCCAGGACTGCTTCCGCTTCCCGAGCCAGCAGGACGTCCGCGGCTTCCTCCAGTGCGTAGAAGTCGGAGATCGGGACCACAGCGGCAACGGGCTCCCCATTGCGGGTGATCACCGTGGGCGTGCCCTCCTCGGCGCGATTGATGTGGTCCGCAAGGTGGGCGCGGGCTTCTCGCACGGTCGCGGTCGTCTCAGTCATGAGAAAAGTGTACGCGTCGGTGTGTACACGCGACGAGTGGGCGAAGCGCGTTCGTGAGGCGATGCCCGACGGGATCGCGTTCCCGGTGGCCTGACGCCGGTCCCGTCCCGACTCGATGAACGGCCCGGGAGACTTAGATCAGCCGGTCGTGGCGATGGCGGCCGAGGGCCCGGCCGAATCGCTCGGAGATGCCCGGCAGGAGACTCTCGCCTTCGGCGGGACGGTCCAGGCCGAAGACGTAGCCGGGGAAGTCGAGATCCTTCTGCACCGCCCAGATCGCCTCGTGATCCTGGGGCGGAAGGATTCGGGCCGGATCCCCGACGGCCACCCAGCCGATCGGCACCGTCGCGTCGGCGGGCAGCACCGTACGCAGGTGCACGATGCCGTTGATGCGGACCTCCGAGCGGGTACCGATGCGTGCGCCGTTGAACACCCGGCTTCCGGTGGCCAGGAACACCTCGTCCTCCACCGAGCAGCCGGTCAGGTAGGACATGGGGCCGACCAGGACCTGCCGTCCCAAGCTCAACGGATCGCGCCGTGTCCCGCGCAGGACCGCGTTCTCCATCACGATGCAGTCCTCGCCGAGTTCCACCGGCCCGCCTTCGGCGCTGAGCACGGCTCCGAACAGCACCCGGCAGCCCGCTCCCACCCGAACGTCCCCGCACAGCGTCGCCGTCGGCGCGACGTAGGCCGTGGGGTGGACGGTCGGCGAACAACCCTCGTGATCGATCAGCATGTTCACGATCATGCAACGGCCCAGGCCGCTTCCGCAGGCCCTTTGAACCACTGTTCGGCGAAGGGGTTGCGGAGCAGCCGGTGCCATGTGCCGACATGCGTGCTGATGTGCCGATCGTGCCGCGTCACCACGTCGGCCGTCCCGATTCACAGGACCTCCGGCCCGGATTAAATCGGCGACCCCTTGACGTAGATCATCGGGGATTCCCATGCTGGATTCCTGCCGTCCGAGGCCGGTCCGCAGGCTCGTCGCGAGCGGGTAGAGACCCGCGGACCATGCGTGCCGCGCCGCGGTCCGGCCGCCTGTCCGGGGTCGCGCTGACCTTCAATCCCGCTCACGGCGACAGGCGTTGAGCGCATCTGCCGACGCCCCGTCAACCATCGTCGCCCGGTGCGCGGCAGACGCACGGGCGGCCGTCGCCGCTCGTGCGCCGACCGGGCGCGGTGCCGCCGCGTGCCCGCGTGCCGGCACAGGACACTCGTACCCCGAAGGAGGGCTGACCCATGACCAGCCACGAGAACCGACCGCCCGTCGGACGCCGGGCCCTGCTGGCAGGGGCCGCCGGACTGGGAGCGGCGGCGGCACTGCCGGTACAGGCCGCGCAGGCCGCGCCGAGTGGGCATGCCGCCCCGCCCGCCCCGGTCGCGCCGAAGGACGCGCCCGGCCACGCGCACGGGCGGTACCCGGCGAACTGGCCCGACCCCGCCCCGTACGGCACTGCCGACACCCGCCAGGACCTCTGGCCGAGGGAGGACAACTCCTTCGTGCTGCCGCTGGAGTTGCGCCCACGTGACGAGGAGCTCGGACGGGTCTGGATGCGGGACACGTACGTCAACTGCTTCACCGTCGACGGCCGTCCGCTCTACGTCGCCACCGGCACCACACGGGTGCCGGGGCTCGAAGCGGCCGGGCCCTGGAACGACGGGATCTTCGTGTGGACGGCGCGGGACCTCAAGGGGCCCTGGAAGCTGGCCGACACGACCGGTATCCGGCCCGGCGCCGAGAAGGGCAAGGTGTGGTCGCCCGAGTTCGTCGGGGAGAACCGGCCCGGCCGCACGGTCGTCGCTCCCTGGCAGGAGTACTGGTACGACTCTTCGTTCGGCAAGCGCGGTCAGGCGTGGGCGCCGGAGGTGCACCGGGTCGGCGGCAGGTGGTACGTCGTCGCGTGCATGGGCGACCACTCGAAGAAGGTCGGCTCGTTCCTGCTCGTCAGCGAGGGCGGCGTCGAGGGCCCGTACCGGTTGATCGAGGGCAACCTCGACAAGCCCTTCGGGGACTCGTTCATCGGCGGCCCCGCGTTCATCGCACCCGGGGCCTACCACCACATCGACGGCAGCCTGTACGCCGAGGGCGACGACGCCTGGCTGGTGCTGCACAACAACCTGTACGCGAAGTTCCGGGACGACATGGAGGACATCGTCCCCACGACCGGTCTCCCCGCGTTCCTGCAGACCCCGTACTCCCCGGAGCCGTACCTCGAAGGCGCGTACGTCTTCCGTCACGGCGGCAAGTACTTCCTGCTCCAGGCCGCCTGGGACCGGACCTCGGTCAACGCCGACGGCAGTACCCGCCAGGGGTACGACACCGCCGCGGCCGGGCGGGTCCAGTACCAGTACGACGCCGTCGCCGCAGTCTCGGACACCTTCGAGGGGCCGTACTCGCAGCGGTGGACGGTTGGCGTCGGCGCCGGCCACAACAACTTCTTCGAGGACCACCGGGGGCGGCTGTGGGCGACCTTCTTCCGCAACCCGAACTTCGGCCACTGGTCCCACGCCTCACGTCTCGCCGAGTCCGCCGTGCCGGGGGTCGTGCGGGTGGAGTGGACAGGGCCGGAGGGCAGCCGGCTGTACGTCCGGCGCCGCGACTGAGCCCGGGAGGGCGGCGGAGGGCGGGGCGGGCACGAGGGCTCAGCGCTCCTCTTCTCCTCGCTGTCCGGCCTGCCGTTCGTCTTCCTCTCCGTTCTCGTCCGTCGGGCCCTGGTGGTCGGTGAGGACGTCCGTCAGGAGTTCGGCCACGGTCGTGGTCGGGTCGACTCCGGCGAGCACCGCCTCCATGTCGAGCACGTCGGCCGCCTCCTCCAGGGCCTCGAAGTCCGCGATCGGCACCACGGCGGCCACCGGGGTGCCGTCGCGGGTGATCACCGTGGGTCCGCCCCGCTCGGCGTGGTCGATGGGGGCGGCGGGGTTCGCGCAGGCCTCCCGGACCGTCACGGTTCTCCTTGTGGTCATATGTCCAGTGTGTGCGCACTCGGGGCGGGCGCGCGCGTCCGGCCGCCGGGTGTGCTCGCCGGCCCGCCGCGCAACCCCGCCCGGGCTCCCTTCGCGCGCAACCTCACCTCCCGCGATCCGTGCGCTCACATGCGGCCCGGCCTGCACCTCTGATGCTTTACTGGGGCTCCCGGGGGGCTTGGGAGGGACCCGGAGGAGGTCTTCGGGGAGGCGTGGGGACCAACTTCGTGAAGTTCTTCACAAGGAATTCGGTCCCCTCGGGGCAAGTTCTTAGCTCTCAGGGGTTCGAACGTGCCTGTGCGTACGTTTTGTGCGGTACGCGCGGGTGTCCCCCGCGCGGTGCGCTCGGGGTGGACGGAGAGGGGCGAGGGGGTGCGAGGAGCCTTCGCTCCGAGGTCAAGGGCCAGCTCACAGGCGGTGAACAACGTTCGCCGCGCGGCTGTGGTTCCCCGTGTCGACCATGACCTGGGTCACGCGGGCCGCGCAGTGTAGCAGAGGGGGCCCACAACCTTGTGAAGGGGCTCACGAGCTACCCCCCTGGATGGGGTGGATACTCGATTGCATGAGCACCACGGAGCGTCCCAGGATCCTCGTTGTAGGCGGTGGGTACGTAGGCCTGTACGCAGCTCGACGCATTCTCAAGAAGATGCGCTACGGAGAGGCGACCGTCACGGTCGTCGACCCGCGCTCGTACATGACCTACCAGCCCTTCCTTCCCGAAGCTGCCGCAGGCAGCATCTCGCCTCGGCATGTCGTCGTCCCCTTGCGACGCGTGCTGCCCAAGGCTGAGGTTCTCACCGGTCGTGTGACGACCATCGACCAGGACCGCAAGGTCGCCACGGTCGCGCCGATCGTCGGCGAGGCTTACGAGCTGCCCTTCGACTACCTCGTCATCGCGATGGGCGCGGTCTCCCGTACCTTCCCGATCCCCGGCCTCGCCGAGCAGGGCATCGGCATGAAGGGCATCGAGGAGGCCATCGGCCTGCGCAACCACGTCCTGGAGCAGCTGGACAAGGCTGACTCCACGACCGACGAGGAGATCCGCCGCAAGGCGCTGACCTTCGTCTTCGTCGGCGGTGGCTTCGCCGGTGCGGAGACCGTCGGTGAGGTCGAGGACATGGCCCGGGACGCGGCCAAGTACTACACGAACGTCAAGCGCGAGGACATGCGCTTCGTTCTCGTCGACGCCGCCGACAAGATCCTTCCCGAGGTGGGCCCGAAGCTGGGCGCCTACGGCAAGGAGCACCTGGAGTCCCGCGGTGTGGAGATCTACCTCTCCACCTCCATGGACAGCTGCGTCGACGGCCACGTCGTGCTGAAGAACGGCCTCGAGGTCGACTCCAGCACCATCGTGTGGACCGCCGGTGTGAAGCCGAACCCGGCGCTCTCCCGCTTCGGTCTGCCGCTCGGCCCGCGTGGCCACGTGGACACCAGCGAGAAGCTCCAGGTGCAGGGCACCGACTACATCTGGGCCGCCGGCGACAACGCCCAGGTCCCGGACATGGTCGGCCGCCGCGCCGGCAACCCGAACGCCTGGTGCCCGCCGAACGCCCAGCACGCGCTGCGCCAGGCCAAGGTCCTCGGCGACAACGTGGTCTCCGGCATGCGGGGCTTCCCGCAGAAGGAGTACAGCCACGCCAACAAGGGTGCGGTCGCCGGTCTCGGCCTGCACAAGGGCGTCGCGATGATCGTCATGGGCAAGGTGAAGATCAAGCTCAAGGGCCGTCTCGCCTGGTACATGCACCGTGGCTACCACGGCATGGCGATGCCGACGTTCAACCGCAAGATCCGCGTCTTCGCCGACTGGACCCTCGCGATGTTCCTCAAGCGCGAGGTCGTCTCCCTGGGTGCCATGGAGACGCCGCGCGAGGAGTTCTACGAGGCCGCGAAGCCGGCTCCGGCTCCCGCCGCCGCGAAGTCCGAGGGCGAGAAGGCCAAGGCCTCCTGACCCCGGCGCTCCCGCGAGGGCGCTCGGGCTCCGTACGCGGAGCCGCCGGTGCGTGACCTGTACGACCCGAAGGGGCCGTCCGCCATCCGTGGTGCGGGCGGCCCCTTCGGCGTACCCGGGCGGGTTTCCCGCAGAGGGCCGGCCCGGGGGAAGCCGCGATTCCGGTTGATACTTGGTGGCTACATGTACTTTGCCCAAGCATTGCCCAGTAGCGGGATGACGGTAGCCGCGGCCAGAGTTGACGTATGTGTTACCTCGTCGCGACGCTGAGGCGTGTCGGCGGGGCAACGATGCGTGTGTATACATATATGGGCATTTTGGGAACACCACCACGGAGGTGTGCGCCATGGCAGACGCCGCGTCGCGGCTGACCGCTCTTCTCACGGAACTGCTCGGAGAACCCCTCCCGGTTCGCATCCGGGCCTGGGACGGCAGCGAGGCCGGCCCGCCGGGTGCCCCCGCTCTCGTCATCCGCCACCGCCGCGCCCTGCGACGGCTGCTGTGGAAGCCGGGCGAGCTGGGACTGGCCCGGGGCTGGGTCGCCGGAGAGATCGACGTCGAGGGCAATCTGTACGAGGCGCTCGACAGCATCGCCGCCCTCCTCTGGGAGCGGGGTGCCGACGCCAAGGAAGCGATCCACCCGCTGCGCGACCCGAAGATCCGGACCTTCGCGAAGGGCCTCGCCCAACTCGCGGGCCCCTACCCGCCGCCCGCCCCGCCCGCCGAGGAGATGCACCGCCGTCGCACCGGCCCGCTGCACACCCGGCGCCGGGACAAGGAGGCCATCAGCCACCACTACGACGTGGGCAACGACTTCTACGCGATGGTCCTCGGCCCGTCCATGGTCTACTCCTGCGCCTACTGGGAGGACGGCGGCACCCTGGAGGACGCCCAGCGCGACAAGCTCGACCTGGTCTGTCGCAAGCTCGCCCTGAAGGAGGGCGACCGGCTGCTCGACGTCGGGTGCGGCTGGGGCTCCATGGCCATCCACGCGGCCCGCGAGTACGGCGCACTCGTCACCGGCGTGACCCTCTCCACCGAACAGGCCGCGTACGCCCGCAAGCGGGTCGCCGAAGAAGGGCTGACGGACCGCGTCGAGATCCGCGTCCAGGACTACCGGGACGTGCGCGACGGACCGTACGACGCGATCTCCTCCATCGGCATGGCCGAACACGTCGGCTCCGTCCGCTACCGCGAGTACGCCGACGACCTCTACGCCCTCCTCAAGCCCGGCGGCCGGCTGCTCAACCACCAGATCGCCCGCCGCCCCGAGAAGGACGAAGAGGCGTACCACGTCGACGAGTTCATCGACGCCTACGTCTTCCCGGACGGCGAACTCGCGCCCCTGGGACGGACCCTCGGTCTTCTGGAGGAGGCCGGGTTCGAGGCACGGGACGTCGAAGTGCTGCGTGAACACTATGCCTTGACGCTACGTCAGTGGGTCGCCAACCTGGAGGCCAACTGGGCCGCCGCGGTGGCGGCCACCTCACCCGGGCGTGCCCGGGTCTGGCGGCTCTACATGGCCGCGTCCGCCCTCTCCTTCGAGCACAACAAGATCGGCGTCAACCAGATCCTCGCCGTGAGGCCGACGGACGCCGGACACTCCCGGATGCCCGCCCGCTCCCGCCGGTGGACGGCCTCCGCCACCGGCTGAGGCGTACCGCCACGCAGCAGGGGCCGGAGACCGCGTGGTGAGCGGTC
>NZ_JBHWZJ010000275.1:0-9379 GCF_042728415.1 Streptomyces sp. NPDC060198
CGCCTGTTCCACGTCTCCTACACGGTGCAGGGCACGTGGCAGCTGCTGCGGCGGCACGGCTGGTCCTGGCAGCAGCCCGCCCGGCGCGCGATCGAGCGCGATGACGATGCGGTGGAGCTGTGGAGGCGGGAGGTCTGGCCGCGGGTAAGAGCACCGCGGCGGTGAACAACGCCTGGGTGGTCTTTGAGGACGAAGCCGGCCAGTCAATGACACCGCCGCGTGCCAGAACCTGGGGCCGCCAGGGCATCACCCCGGTCGTCCGCGTGCGCGGACGCGGATCGGGCCGCGTCTCGATGGCGGGGATGCTCTGCTACAAGACCGGTGAGCGGTCCCGTCTGATCTACGCGATCCGCGAGTACCGGGGTCGCAAGGACGAACCGAAGGGCTTCGGCTGGAAGGACTACCGCGACCTGATCTTCCGCGCCCACACCCAGCTCGGCGGCCCGATCGTCCTGGTATGGGACAACCTCCGCACGCACCTTGTCGCGCCGCTGCGGGAGTTCTTCGAGACCAACGCCGACTTGCTCACCGTGTTTCAGCTCCCGACCTATGCCCCGGACCTCAACCCGCAGGAAGGTGTCTGGTCTTTGGTAAAACGCGACATCGGCAACCTCGCCGCTGCTGACCTCAGCCAGATCACCCGCGCGGTGAAACGCAAGCTCAAGATGCTTCAGTATCGGCCGGAGGCCATCGACGGCTGCCTGGCCGGCGCGGGGCTGACCCTGTCGCTGTGATCGCCGCTGAACATCCCAGAGCCGTCGGGCCAGCCGTTGCCTTCGCTCTCCAGCCAGTTGAGCAGGTCACACGTCCCAGTCCGCATAATTCCCCATCGCCACATCGTCACAGAATGTCTCCCAGAACCCGTTATGAGCGAGTGCGGTCTCATCGATTCCGAGGAGGAGGCCGCGAAGTTCTTCCGCCTCCTCCTCGTCACCGTCAGGGCCGAACGGGAAGCGCGCGATCACGGCCGCAACGCAGCGGTTGAAGGAGCGGAGGTCGCCATTCACGTGGTTGGCCATCGCTGCTTCGTCAGCGTGGATTTGCAGCACGCGACCGGTGGCCACATCGACGGCGATGCGTTGGAACAGGCCACTTGTCGCGATGACGACCAGTCCCCGCTCGCCGCGCCCTGTCAGAAACACCGGTGTGCTCAGGGGCCGGTACTCGTAGCCGATCAGTCCGCACGGGATGCCCGTCTCGCCGAGATCGACAGCGATCGGGGCGGGCACATCGGAGGGGGGCCGGACTTGGATCAAGGCGAATCTGGGCTTCGGCAACTTCGGCAGGGGTTGACTCACGTGGGGATCTTCTCCTGCTGGACGACCACCCTGGCGACACCCGGACGCCTCTTACGGATGTAGCGACCGATGCCGGGCACCCGAGCCCGACATCACCCATTCAAGTTCAGTAGCAGCCCGCCACCCGCAACCGGGTTTATGCACAGCTGACCCGGCCATCGTGATGCCCACCCCTCGTAACGGCTCGACGTCCCCATAGCCGCTTCACCCTAAAGCGGCACTGCTGAAAACGCTCATTGCATGACCAGAGGGGCGGCCCGGCCTCACGGCCGGACCACCCCTCCCCAAGATCTTCATCAGCCTTCTAGGGCGATTGCCGCTTCCGATATTGCTCGAGCAGTCTGTCGCCGCGCTCGTCTATGAGAGCTTCGTCGACAATCGGGCGCAATTCCGAATCGAAGAATTCGAGCACATTCCTCGTTTCAGTGAAGGAAATGCCGAGCCCTTCTTGGATGACCCACATCAACTTCAGAGGGGTGAGCTTTTCCGGCTTCACGCTTGAGGAAATGTGAGCGACGACTTCCAAAAAAGTCGCCCCCCCGCTAACCAGGTTTCGCAACTCACCTTCGGGCGAAAATCCCATGCGTCACCCCTTCGGCCGAGTAAACACGGGCTCAGCATTGGTGTATTGCCCGAATTCACCTCGGAGCTTAGTCTTGTCGACGGTTACTTCAGTGAGGCCATACTTCGAAAGCATGTGACCAGAAAAGGTGTTGGCTGCTGCCTCTTCATAAGACATTCCAGCCTGAAGGTTCTTATTGAACGCATTGAGATTCGTCGGCATCGAGGTAACCCATTTCGCTTCGAACCTACTAACATTCTCTGGGCCGAAATGCATCATGGCATCGGTGAACATTTGCCCACCAGGCACGGCAGCCTCCTCCGACCCCTTTTCTATTGCCATAGTGAGTGTACCATTTTCGAGTTTCGCCATCACGCCACTTCCACCCTCATAGAATTTCACGAATTCAATCGGGCAACTACTGTTGTGTACCAGCACAGGTGTGTCTCCGGCCAGTACATAGTAGGTGTGCAGGTCCGCTACCGTCAGATTGTACGTGCGGGCGTGCTGTTCGAAGGATCGGTTCGCCGCCACAGTCACGGTCCTTTGATCGCTACTTAGCAGCGTCGCACCTGGGGTAAGTTCACTCGCTTTCAGCCACGCGTTGGCTGACGGACTCCAGAATGGGTGCTCGTACGTAGCGATGAGCTTTTCGGGACCATCGGGCGTGAAGATCGTCAGTTCGTTGAACCTTTTGTCGTCTTCGGTGACGATCTGACGTGTAACCGTGCGTGGACCGGTATTACCCGTCAGCGGGTCCGTGGCGACGACTTCATCACCCTGCTTCACCTGCTCTATCGCTTTCCGCGAGTAGTCACTCATTAGGACTTGAGTGCCAGCCAGAAAGCACTGAGTGCAGCCTGAAACTCGCATGACTTCAGCAAGAGTATCAGCGGTCCGGGCGAGGAGCTTGATTTTGGAGCTGACGAGCAATTCCTGCGCCATGTCTATGCACGCCATGACGTCATAATCGAAGGCGCAGCCTTCGAAAGAGCTGAGGCCGAGAGCGCCCTTTTCGAATTCCCAAGCCTGCTGAGCGGCCTCATTGATTGCTGGCCCCATGGCGAGGATTGCACAGTAGACCTCGTTGTGCTGGCACCAGCGCCAAGGCTTCTCGATTGCCTCGCATCCTAGAATCTTGCAGCGGTAAAGTTCACGTGCTTGCTTTCCTGGATCGTCGGCGGACAGCGCAGCCTGGCGCCGGGCTTCCTCCTCGGCTGCAGCCTTAGCGGCGATGATATTGACTGTGTCGGTGAAGGCTTTGGCTGCTGCCTCGGCATCTGCACCTGCCTGGGTGGCCGAGTCTCTGGCTGCCTTGGCGTACAGCCAAGCGTTGCCGGCGTACCGGAGGGCCTGATTTGCGGACTGGGAGGCATCGACCTCGGAGGCTGTGGCGCGTTCGGCGGCCAGATCAGCGGAGTTCGCGGCGTCGCGGGCGGTTCGAGCAGAGGCGGCTGCGCTGGCAGCTGAGGCCTCTGCATCATTCGCCGCCTGCGCGGCCTGCTGGGCGTAGCCGTTGGCCTCGGTCGCGGAGGCTTGTGCTTCTTGCGCAAACTCGGCCGCTTCGGCTGCAGCCTTGCGGGCAGTCGCGGCTGTTTTGCCTGCTTCTGCTGCGTTCTGCTGTGCGGTTGCGGCAACCTTCGACGCCTGCAAAATAATCTGCAGTATCTGCGCAACGTGGGTTGCGGCCAGCGCATCTTTGCGAGCCGCTGTGTACTGGCCACTGACAATGAAGGTATGCAGAAGACTAGCGGGCCCCTCCACCGCGATACGGGCCGCTGACCGCACTTCAGGGCCGCCAGCATCGATCAGTTGGGCAGCGCGGACCCGTTCATCCTCACCGCGAGCCGCATACTGCCCGGTGGTGATGAAAGCGCGGTACGCCTGGACGTCATCGGTAGCGAGTACGGCTCGGCCCCGCTCGGTTACAACAGGGCCTCCCTCCGAAATGAGCTGCGCAATATGAACTCGAAAGTCCTGAGCAGCAACTTGGTACTGGCCCTCGCCCAGGAATGCAGAGACCTGTTCTGGCGTACCTTCAAGGGCAGTAGCCGCAGCTGCCCGGACTGATGCCAAGGCGCTGTCAATCGCCAGCGTATGGACGGCAGTTCGTTCATCCTGCTGCGCCGCCTGGATCCACCCATCACGCAGGTAGGCAACTACTTCCGAGTCATCGCCCGCCAAGGCGTGCTCCGCCGCGGCTTGACTCCATGCGTCCCGACTTTTCACCGCAAGAAGTGCCACCTTGCGGCCCTCAGCAGCCACAACAGATGTGACCGCGTCGGGATCCGCAGCCTCAGTCGATAGGCGCTGGGCCTCCTGCTCGAATTCCACCGCCTCCTGCGACTGCGTGTCTGCTTTCGCCTTGCGCTCTGCGTCCTCGGCCTTGAGGGTTCGGGCTTCCTCGATACCCTGGTTGGTACGTTCTGTCAGCTCTTCAGCCTCGATCTGACGGGCCAATTCTTCAGTTTCTTTAGCCTTCGCAACTGCTGTAACGGCGGTGTCGGCCGCCTGCTTTGCAGCCGTAGCGTGCGCTGTGGCCTGGGCCGCTGCGGTGGCGGCATCCCCGGCGTGGTCGGCGGCCTCGTCGGCAGCGACGGCAGCCCGCTCCGCGTGATCAGCGGCGGAGTTGGCCGCATCCCGCGATTCCGCCGCTGCTCTTGCGGCCTTTCGAGCCAGAACCTCTGCTGCGGCGGCAGCGCGGTTGGCCTCCGCCGCGTGACGACGGGTAGCAGCGGCGGCGGCGGCGGCTTCGCCGGAGTGCACCCCCGCCGCGTTGGCGTAGGCGTCGGCCTGGGTAGCTGCGTCAGCCGCCGACGTGGCGTTAGTACCCGCGCTCCCCGCAGCCTGGGCAGCCTCGATTGCGGCTGTCGCCGCTATCGACGCCTGATCCGAGGCGTCGGCAGCGAGCCTGGCTCCCTTCGCGGCGGACCGTGCGTCTTCGGCGGCCTTTCTCGCATCGGCGGCCTTTCCGCCGTCTGAAGCCGCATCGGCCGCAGCACTACGGGCGCGAGAAGCAGCCTGTGCGGCACCGACAGCAGCGGATGCTGCCTGAGCGGCAGCGTTGGCCGCGATTCGGGCCGCGTTGTTCGCTGCGCGGGCCGCATTGATCGCCTCCTGTGCCGCGCTGGCTGCCTGATTGGCGGCAGAGGCAGCACGGGAAGCGGCGGACGCGGCGTGCAGTGCGTCGCCCTGAGCCGCCTCGGTCTCGGCGGCAGCCTTCTGCGCGGCTTCCTTCGCCAGCTTGGCTGCCGAGACCGCACGGGCCGAGGCATCTTTGGCTGCAACCGTTTCAGCGGTGGCCCGTTTACCCGCTACTGCGGCCTGAGCGGCGAGCTCGGCCACTGTGGCGTGTTCCTCGTCGCGAGAACGGGCCACGTACTGACCGACCTCGAGGAACTCTGTGATGTCATCAGCCGTACCTCGAAGTGCAAGGCGGCCGGCCGCCTGAACATTACTGCCGCCGACACTCATGATCTGTGCTATCTCGACGCGTTCATCTTGCTTGCGCCAGCTGTACTGAGTACTGTCCAGAAAATTTGATACGTCTTCAGGCGTCCCTCCAAGCGCTGCACGCCCCGCTTTCTGAACATTGGGGCCACCAACGTCGATAAGTTGAGCTGCCCGCACTCGCTGGTCTTGTTCGAATGGCGCTTTCCAGCCAGTGTCTAGGAAGGACTGGAGCATTTCTGGCGTTCCAGCCAGTGCCTCACGCGCAGCATCCTGAAGAACTTTTCCGCCAAGGCCAGCGATCTGCGCTGCAGAAACTCTGCTGTCCTGGTATGCGACGTCCTCTGCTACCTCGTCGAGAAAGCGGCGGACTTCATCGGAGGTGCCAGTGAGCGCTATTTCGGCTGCGGCTTTAAGGCCTGGTCCGCCGTCCTTCCATAGCTCAACCACCCTGCCGCGCTCCGTCAGATGAATGAAATTATCAGAAAATGCATAATTCATGTCGGCGGCAGCGGCTGAGGGTGCAGAACCTAGAACGCCGATCGATAGCGCCAGCGACAACAATGCCGCGAATGCCGCACGCATTTTGCGAGACCCTAGCTTCATCCTTATTTGATCATTCAAGGTGCACCCAATTCTCCAATTATTGCGAATGCTCCCCGGGGAGTCCAGGAAGGTAATTCATGCAACCATGCGAACCAGCCCGGCGGCCCTGTGTGCAGATCGATAGGAAATTCACGATGCGGATGCCGCAAAAAGACAAATTTCCGAAATATCTCCCCAGAGGTACCCCAGCAACCCGTCGAGCCTGCATTGATTTACACATAACCATGAAACTCGATCTTGGCGCAACTCAGATTTGCCGAGCGGCCATTAGTCACGCCGAGGCGCAATCACTCGGGCGGGGCTGGCAAATAATTACCTATCAGTCCTCCCGTGCGCTAAATACCCACTCATGATCGATTGGTAAATTTGCACCTTAAGGCACTCGCTAGTGCAATATCTCAAATATAGCCAAAATCATCTTTTGTCTATATTGTTACATTTCCGATGGCTATCCACCAGACCTTTTCGCCCAAGTCGTAGGGGTGGACGGCGAAGTGCCAGTCTTGAAACTAATTGACGGCCACTTAAATTTCGTGTAATCTCCACCAAGTCTTCAAGATCAACTACCTTGTGATGCTTCTACGCCCCGACTTACGCGGCGTTTCATCTGCGGCAAATCTTCAGTTTATCCGCGTCGACTATCGATTCGAATCCAACATTGCTGCGAGTGCGGGATCTATCTCGAAATACGCGTCAAGGTTGGAGCCTTAATGGAGGAGTGGGGAAATGTTTATCAGTGCTCGCAAAGCTATTTACTCTGCGGTTCTCGGTTCGGTAATAACACTCTGCGGTTTGGGTTGGGCTGCTTCGGCAGACAGTCCCGTCCACCAGCTGACTTCGACCTCTGATACGCCACCATCCGCGATCGAAGACTTCACTTACCCGAACGCCGATTCAATACTTGCAGAGAAGGGGATTCTTCTGAAGAAGGGTGACGGCAGTATAATTCTCGCCGACTGTGACGACGCTGCTGATCAAATCAGGGTCCTCACAGTTGAAGATGAAGAAGAAGGGAGGAATGGCACTTACTGTTTCGAAGCCTCTGCTCCGGCTGGGTACCTGACCATGGAGGTTTCACGAGTCTTCGCACTTGAAGCAGCTGACCACCCTATTTCTGCCGACATCACAGCCTTGGGACAGACTGCTACAGTAAATGTGGCTAAGGGAGGCTGGAAGTCTGTCGGTGAAGGAACAATTGGCGGACCGGAGTCGATGTTGGTTGAAATCAGAGTCACCGGCTGAGTAGATTTTCTGCGCAGCATCGAGCAATTCCACTGGAATGCCCGAGGGAAATGCGCCGGCAGGTAGCCGCCGGCTCAACAAGCCAGCTGTGCTCACCAGCACGAGCAGCACGCGGGGTTCGCCCGGGGCAGGCCCCCAGACGCCCGACCCAAAAACCGGGGAAGCGATCCCCGTGACGTACTGCAGCTCCGCACCTCCTGTCGTGGCTCCACATTGGTGCTCTTTGTGCCCGAGCCGCAAGGCTCCTTGGCTCTGTCGATGACGAAAAGCAGCGTTTCTCGGGCGGTTCAGGAGGCGCTGCCCGCGTCGGGTATCGATGGTTTCGGACAACAGCTCGGTGCCGACTGGCACGACGCCGTGTGCAGCTCGTCGGGCGCCCGAAGCGCTGGCTACGGGCGTAGGTGGCGGCCCTCGTCCCGCCGTTGCCGAGTGCCGCAGGGTGCCTCCCGTTCTCGTCGACATTGAGATCCGGGTACGAGTGAGTGCCTCCCGTTCTCGTAGACAACCGCTGTCGTGTGACGTCGACAAAGCCAGCTCCTCAACGTGCGCCACCATCACCGAAAGAAACCAGTTGCCATGAATACCAACCACCCTCGCCGTGTGAGAACAGCAGTCTCCGTTCTCCTCCTCACAGTGGCCTCCGCAGCGCTCAGTACCGTGCCTGCTCACGCGGCCGCCGGTGCCGGCTCCGATGCGAGCGCCTACTCCTTCACCGCCCGGATTGACGTGGGCGGGGAACGCTCCTGCAGCGGGGCGCTCGTAGCGTCGACGTGGGTGCTCACCGCGAGCAGCTGCTTCACGTCCGACGGAAGCGAAACCCTTGCCGTGGGTGCTCCCACGGTGAAGACCACGGTGGTCGTCGGACTCGGTTCGACGGCCAGTGCGGCAGGCAAGACGAGCACCGTCTCCCAGCTGCAGCCGTACTGGGACCGCAACCTTGTCCTGGCCAAGCTGGCCACACCGGTTACCGGCGTCACGCCGGTGGCCCTGGCCTCCTCGGTGCCGGCCGCGGGCGAGACACTGTCGGTCCTGGGGTATGGCCGGACGGCCACCGAATGGCGTCCCGGCAAGGCCCACAGCGCTTCCTTCGTAGCCGGCGCTCCGTCGGCAACCGCGGTGGAGCTCGCCGGCACGACCGCTGCGGACTCCGTCTGCAAGGGCGACACCGGCGGTCCCGTCATCCGCACCGTCGGTGGCGTCCCACAGCTCGTCGCCATCAGCGACAAGTCTTGGCAAGGCGGCTGCCTCGGCACCGACCCGGCCGAGACCCGCAACGGCGCCGTCGCCACCCTCGTCAACAACGTCACCGTGCCCGCACCCGACACGACCGGCAATGTCGCGCACGTGATGGCCATCGGATCCGACAACAAGGTCTACGGCGCCGACGGCAACTACACCGACGTCACCTGGACCAGCTTCAAGAAGGCCGCCGACAACACCACCAAGCAGATCGCCACCACGACCACCAACGGCGTGCAGCGCCTCTTCGCGGTCAGCGACACCGGACAGCTCCTGTCCGCGAGCAGCAACTACGTCACCGGCCCGTGGAGCAAACTCACCCCGGTGTCCGGCGGCGAGAACATCGCGAAGATCGCCGCGGTCGGCATCGGCAACACCGTGCACCTTTACGCGATCAAGACCGACGGCAAGCTCTACGGCGCTGACATGAACTACTCCACCAACACGTGGAAGGGCTTCAGCTACATCTCCGGCGGAGACAGCCTCAGCGAAGTCTCGGCCGCCGCCACCGGCAACACCGTGCGCCTCTTCGTCATCGGGGTCAACGGCACCGCCTTCAACATCAGCGGCGACTACGACAAGGGCTCGTGGAACTCCTGGGCCTCCGTCCCCGGCACCGGCAACGGCCACACCCAGGTGGTCGCGACCGCGATCGGCAACGACGTCCACGTCTACATCCTGACCGGCGACGCCGTGATCTGGGGCGTCGACAACGACGCCACGGGCACCTGGAGCACGTTCAAGAAGATCCCCGGCAACAGCAGCATCAAGAGGATCGCCGTCACGGACACCGGCAACACCGTCCACCTCTTCGCCATCGCAGGAAACGACGAGATCTACAACGCCAACGGCAACTACACCACCGGCACCTGGGGATCCTTCAACAACGTTCCCGGCAACTCCGGCATCAAGGACATTGCCGTCTCCTCATCCAGCTGACGCAGCCACCTCGACCGGCCCCCGCTAAGGACCGGTGCTGGCG
>NZ_JBHWZJ010000276.1:0-9377 GCF_042728415.1 Streptomyces sp. NPDC060198
CCACCGGGAGGGTGTCCCGCCGGCGCCATGGACGCGCCGGCGGGACACCGTCGGATCAGGCCTTCGGAGCGTGAGCGGTGTACAGCGCGCTCACGTCGGTGGCGCCGAGCGCCTTGTCGAAGACCTGGACCTGGTCGACCGAACCGTTCCAGAAGTCGGTCGGGTTGCCGTTCCACTTGGCGCGGCCCACGGAGAGCGGACCGGTGCTCACGTCACCCGCGCCGCCGGCCGGGGCGGAAGCGGCGAGCTTGCCGTCGAGGTAGATCGAGATGGTGTCGCCCTGGCGCACACCCACCAGGTGGTACCACTTGCCCAGTTCGGGGGTGGTCACCGCACGGGCACGGTTGCTGCCCGGCAGGGAGAAGGCGAACGCGCCCTGTCCGTACTGGAGGTAGAACGGGCTCTCGGTGCGCCGGCCGTCCTGGCTGACGGCAGAGGCGTAGTTGCTGGGCAGCTTGTCCAGGGTGACCCACGCGGAGACCGAGTAGTCCTTCGTGGTGTCCACGACCGGACCGGCGGTCTGCGCGTACTGGGCGTCGCCCGAGAACTTCAGCGCGGAACCCGAGACACCCTGCGTCCACGAGGCGCCACCGGTCAGGGTGAGCGGCGCGTGGTTCGGACCGCTGTCGGCGGCCTTGGTGCCCTTGTTCTCGTCGAGGTTCCAGGCGGCTCCGCCCTTGACCTCGTCGCGCTGACCGGCCGCGGCACCGGCCGCGATGACCTTCTCGTTGATCGCGCGCACCGCGGCGATGTCGACCTTGGCCTCACGACGGTCGTACGTCCAGAGGCCGTTCAGCTCGTGCTCCAGGTCGGTGACCTGGGTGTAGACGGAGCCGGAGAGCTCGGCGCCGGCCGCTTCGAGGTAGTACTTCTCGGTGTTCTCGACGTACTTGGCGGTGAGCGCGGCCTTGGTGTTGACCCCGCTGTAGATCACCGTCGGGGCACCCGGCCACATGTGTCCGGGAGAGCGCAGGGTGAAGCCGCCGTGCTCGCCGTCCATCGCCGCCCGGGTGGCGTCCGGGAAGGCGGGGTCGGTGTTGCCGTAGTCGTGGTGGTCGATGATGTCGCCGGCGCCCGAGTCACCCTTCGAGTTGCAGCAGTTCACGCCACTGTGGGCGTTCACGACGCGCGAGGGGTCGGCGGCCTTGACGGCCTCGGTGAGCTTGCCGGTCGCGGTGCGGTCCCACTCGCCCCAGCCCTCGTTGAAGACGATCCAGCCACCGATGGAGGGGTAGTTGTGCAGCTGGGTCATCTCCTCCTGTGCCTGGGAGATGAAGGCCTGCTGGCCGGCCTCGTTGTCGATGCCGCCGGACACGAAGTCCTGCCAGACGAGGAGCCCGAGCTGGTCCGCGTGGTAGTACCAGCGGGGCGACTCGACCTTGATGTGCTTGCGCACGGCGTTGAAGCCGAGGTCCTTCTGCGCCTTCAGGTCGAAGACGAGGGCGTCGTCGCTGGGCTGGGTGTAGAGACCGTCGGGGTAGAAGCCCTGGTCCAGCTGGGCGAGCGAGAAGAACGGCTTGCCGTTGAGGGTGAGCTTCTGGTAGCCGCCCACCTTCTCGACCTTGAGCGAGCGCATACCGAAGTAGCTGCCCACCTTGTCGGTGGCGTGACCGTCGGTCAGCGTGACGTCGAGGTCGTAGAGGTAGGGGTCGTCGGGCGACCAGAGGTGCTCCTTGGCCACCGGCAGGCTGAGCTCACGGTTGGCGGGACCGGAGACCGTACCGACGACCTTGCCCTTCTTGTCCCGGGCGACGGCCGTGATCCGGGCGCCGGCGGAAGCGTCGTCGGAGTTGACGGTGACGGCGAGCCGGCCCTTGTCGATGTCCGGGGTGGTCGTCAGCGAGTCGATGGAGGCGGTGGAGACCGGCTCCATCCAGACGGTCTGCCAGATACCGGAGGTGGCGGTGTACTCGATGCCACCCGGGTTGGAGGACTGCTTGCCCTTGGGCTGGTTGGCCCCGGTGGTGTCGGTGACGGCGACCACGATCTCCTGCTGACCGGTGCCCTTGAGGGCGTCGGTGATGTCAGCGTCGAAAGCGGTGTAGCCGCCGGTGTGCTCGGCGACCTTCTTGCCGTTGACGAAGACGGTCGCGTTGTAGTCGACCGCGCCGAAGTTGAGCTTCAGCCGCTTGTCCTTGCCGGACTTGCCCACCTTCCAGTTCTTGGGCACCGTCACGAGCTTGCGGTAGAACATGTGGTCCTCGTGGCGCTCCAGACCGGAGAGCTGGGACTCCACCGCGAACGGCACGGTGATCTTCTCGCCGAGCTTCTTGCCGAAGACGGGCTGCTCGCCCGCAGCGGCGCCGGCGAACTCCCAGGTGCCGTTGAGGTTCTTCCACTGGGAGCGGACCTGCTGCGGCCGGGGGTACTCGGGCAGCGGGTTGTTGCGGTCGAGCTTGTCGCCCCAGACCGTGGTGAGGCGCTTGGTCGACAGGTTCTTGGCGTTGCGGCTGATGTCGGGGACGGTCTCGCCGCCCACCGTGAGGCCACCCTCGGTGCCGTACGTGACCTTGACCTGCTGGTCCTTCTGGATGGCCTCGGACAGGGTAACGATGAGCGAGTTGCCCTTGCCGGACGCCTTGACGACGGACTTGATCGGCATCGGCGTGGTGTCCGCCTCGATGACGAGGTGGTCCTTCACGGCGGCGAGGTTGCCGACCTTGTCGTCGAACGTGGCCTGGAGGCGCTTGCCGTCCTCGGCGACGGTCAGGGCGACCGGGTAGACCTCGTAGTCGGCCGGCGGGGTGAACGCCGACTCGGGGATGATCTGCTTGGCGAGCGCCGGGCTCGACCAGCGCAGGAACATGTTGGCGCCGCCGACGTCCTGGAACATCTCCAGCTTGAAGTCGTGCTGCACACCCGCTTCCAGGTGAACGGGCTTGCTCGTCTGCTCGACGTCCCAGTCACCCACCCAGTGGTCGATGACCGCAACGCCGTCGATCAGCAGCCGGAAGCCGTTGTCGCCGCTCGCGGCGAAGGTGTAGTCACCGGTCGCCGGGGCCTGGATCTGGCCAGTCCAGCGCGCGGTGGTGTTCTCGGTCTGACCCGTGGCCGACTGGAAAGCGCCCGTGAGGTCCCCGAAGTTGACCTGCGGGTCCAGGGCGGTGGCGCCGAGCTTGGCGAAGTCCCGTGCCCCGGGGGCGGACATCGCGTAGTACTCGCCCTTGAGCCCGTGGACCAGAGTGGCCGGGTTCTCGGATACGAACGTCGGCGCCGTGGCACCGGACGACGAGTGGGCGGCAGGTGCCGCGGCAGCCGCCGGGACCATGGTGATCCCGAGGGGCATCGCCAGGGCCGCCGTACAGGCGATTGTCGTCAAAGCCGCACGTCGGCGCGGTAGTTGTCGTCTCATGGCATTGTCCTCACGAAGGAGCTGAGTGCCTCGGACGAGCGAGGCACAGCACATGGTCGATCATTGAGCCACAGCACAAGCGCCGTCACAACGGTCGTGCACAGAAAATTTTCAACGATAGAAATTCGTGACCTGAGCGCGTACCGTTCACACGACGGAAACGGGCCCGGCAGGCCGGCGGAACGCAGGGCCTCTCACGGGGCGGGCAGCCGAGGGGGCTTCGCTCCGACTCGCCGCCGATGCGAACACCCGTGCTCCTCACTCGCGGACAAGGTCCGCAAGGAACTTTTGAGCCAATCCCCTGCTTGGGGTGACCGCCCAGCGGTCGGCGCCGTCCGTGCGCGGCCCGAAGGCGCTGCGGCGTTCTGCGGAGGCGCTTGCCGCCCGCAGGGACACACGGGACCAGCGCCGCCGAGCGGGGGTCACCCGCCACGCGGACGTCCGGCGTGAAGCCCCGCCGGGAGAGCGCGCCCACTCGGCGACCGGTCACCTCACGGTTCCGGACGGGGCCGGTATGCGTGGCCGTCACACGGACCGAGCCTGACCGGAGTCACCACAAGCGTCGAAACTTTCGGTCGCTGTGGCTCCACTCCGACGCGCCCACGCCTGCGCATTCCGCGCCCTCCAGAAGGGCGCGGCCGGCATGCGTCCGTGACCTGCTGGTACTCCCGATACGGGCCGATGGGACCGCTTCGAAGCTTTCGCCATCGCGACCGAAACCATTGACAGCCCATGGAGCCACGTCAACACTGATCGCCGACCCGGAACCCCTGACGCGTCGAGCCGGACGCTTCTCACAACTCCACATAAGAGCACGGGACTTGACCAGAATCACTGCGCCGCGGAGATCGTCGTCCGACGTGGTCCGACCGCAGCGCACCTTCCCCCACGGAGGAACACATGCGAACCCCCTCGGCCCTCTCGTCGCGCTCCCTGGCCGCCGGCCTCGCGGCGATCATGACGACGGTGACCACCGTCGCCGCCCTCACGACAGCCGCCTCCCCGTCGTACGCCGCCACGTGCAACGGCTACGTCGGGCTCACCTTCGACGACGGCCCCTCGAACGACCACACCCCCGCCGTGCTCAACGCCCTCAAGCAGAACGGGCTGCGGGCGACCATGTTCAACGAGGGCCAGTTCGCGGCCTCCTACCCGGCCCAGGTGAAGGCGGAGGTCGACGCCGGTATGTGGGTCGGCAACCACAGCTACACCCACCCGCACCTGGTCCAGCAGACCCAGGCGCAGATGGACTCGGAGGTCTCCCGGACCCAGCAGGCCATCGCGGCGGCAGGCGGCGGGACTCCGAAACTCTTTCGACCTCCGTACGGTGAGACCAACGCGACGCTGCAGGCCGTCGAGGCCAAGTACGGTCTGACGCAGGTGATCTGGGACATCGATTCGCAGGACTGGAACGGCGCGAGCACCGACGCGATCGTCCAGGCCGCCGGGCGGCTCACCAACGGCCAAGTCATCCTCATGCACGAATGGCCCGCTGCCACCCTCGCGGCAATCCCGCGCATCGCCCAGGGGCTGGCGGCCCGCGGACTGTGCGCCGGCATGATCTCCCCGCAGACGGGACGCGCCGTGGCACCGGACGGAGGCACCAGCGGCGGCGGGGGCGGCACCGGCGGCTGCTCCGCGACACTCTCCGCGGGCCAGCAGTGGAGCGACCGCTACAACCTCACCGTCTCCGTCACCGGTTCCGCCAACTGGACCGTCACCATGAACGTCCCCTCCCCCGAGAAGATCATCGCGACGTGGAACATCGCGGCGTCCTATCCCAGCGCCCAGGTACTGACCGCCAAGCCCAACGGCAGCGGCAACAACTGGGGGGTGACGATCCAGACCAACGGCGCCTCGACCTGGCCCACGGTCTCCTGCAGCGCGGGCTGAGCTCCGAGACCGGCACGGAGCCGCCTCGGGCCGGGACGACGAAAGCGGGTACCGGACCGCCGTCCGGCACCCGCCTCGCCGGGTGACACCGGCCCGACAGCCGGTGTCACCCGTCAATTACCCCGTAATCAGCCGGAGAAGTTCGTCACCGTGGACGGAACGGTGTCCGTCCCGAACGCGGGGGCACCCGTGTCGTTGATGACGTGGTTGTACCGCCCGGCCCCACCGAGCGAGACAGCCAGGATGCTGTGGAACTTCACACCGGCCTTCACCGGGACCTGGAATCCGCGGTCCGTCTCGATGCTCGTCAGGGTGAAGGCGCAGTAACTGCCCACGCCCCAGGCTTCGTGCGTGTTGACGGACGGATCCACCTTGTAGGCGGCATAGCCCTTGCTGCTGCCGTCCATCCACTCGGCCTGGCTGGGCACGTCGTACGCCTTCTCGTTCTGGAAGAAGATCGTCCGGCCCCGCTCGCCGAACCACTCGACGTCGTACTTCTTGAAGTGCTCGACGAAGAGCCCGGTGGCGAGTACGTCGTCGCCGTGGACGAGCAGTCCGTTGTCGGAGGCGTTGACGTTCCAGCCGACGCCGGAACCGTGGTCGGCCCGCCAGATCCAGGTGTGGTCGATGATCGTGTCGTCGCTGTAGATCTCGACGGCAGTCGTGGCCTTGCCCGCGAACTGGCCACCCACCCGCACGAACACGTCCTGCATCGAGGTCGGGTTGTTCGCGTGGTCGGCGTGCACGCCCTGCTTGCCGATCTCCAGCAGGGTGGGCGAGTTGGTGGTGCCCGCGTCGATCAGGAACCCGGCGAGCTTGACGCCGTCGACGTCGGCGACCTTCATCGCGGTGACGCCGTTGTCCGGGACGAGGGTGGCGAGACCGAGGCCCAGGACCACCGTGTCGGCGCGGTTGACCGCGATGGTGCTGTCGAGGTGGTAGACGCCCGGGGTGAAGAGCAGGTTCAGACCCTGTGCGAGCGCCTGGTTGATGGTGGCGGCGGAGACGCCCGGCTTGGCCACGTAGAACTGGTCGAGTCCGATCGCGGTGCCGGGGGTCGAGCCGTTGGCCCAGCTCACGCCCCGCGCGTTGACCCGCTTGGAGGGCACGAACACCTTGTAGGTGGAGCCGTCCAGGTAGAGGTACGGCTTCTCACGGCTGACCGGGGTGGTGTCCAGGGTGGTGTACCGGGGCTCCGGGAAGGAGGTCGCCGGCGCACCCTCGGTTCCCGAGAAGACCATGTTCCAGACGGAGTTGGTCCAGCCGCCGATGGAGCTGTCGCGGGTGTACCACTGCTGCTGCGAGTACGGGCCGACCGTGCCGTCGATCTTGGAGTCGGCGATGTAACCGCCGCTCGCCCAACCGTAGCCGGAGGGAGCGAGGTTGAGGCCGCCCTTGACGTGCATCCGGCGGAACGGAGCCGCCTGCGCGACCGCCCAGCGGTTGGTGCCGTCGTACGGGGCGATGGAGAGGTTCTCCGTCGAACGCCAGAAGTTCTGCGTCGCGTTGCCGTTGAACCAGCCGGCGTCGACACTGACTCCCTTGACGGTCACGTCGTCGGGGTTCTTCCCGAGGCCGAGGACCGAGGTGTAGAAGCCGGTGTTGACGTTGACGTCGTAGCTGCCGGGCTTGAAGGCCAGCGCGTAGCGGCCCTCGCCGAACTGCGCCGACTCCTGCTGCGCGTAGATCGCGTCGATCTGCTGCTGGATGGCCGCGGACGACATGGAGGGGTCGAAGACCTTGACGTTGGGGCCGAGGTCACCGCCGCCCTGGATCGGCGTCGTGGAACCGTCCTGCACGTGGACGGCCGCCTCCCAGAGGGAGTAGCCGTACGCGGTACCCCGGGCCGTGCCCGCGATGCGGAGGTAACGGCCCGAACCCTGCACCTGGTAGGACGAGTTGCCACCGGTGGCGCCGGTGACCTTCTTCAGGTCGGTGAAGGTGGTGCCGTCGGTGGACGCCTGGATGGCGAAGTCCTTGCCGTAGGCCGCCTCCCAGGAAAGGTCCACCTGGCAGATGTTCTTGACGGCGCCCAGGTCGACCTGGATCCACTGGGTGTCGGTCGCCTGGCTGGACCAGCGGGTGGCACCGTTGCCGTCGAAGGCGGAGGAGGCCGGGGTGCCGGCACCCTCCACGGAGGACGCCGTCGCCGTGCGGTTCAGCGCCGCGTTGGCAGTACCGCACTGGCCCGAGCCCGTACCCGGGTCCGTGGTCCCCGAGGCGGAGCCGTAGACCTGGAACTCCCAGAGGGAGTAGCCGTACTGCGTCGCCCGTACGGTGCCTTGCACCCGCACGTAACGGCCGGTGCCGCTGACGTCGAGGGTGTCGACGCCGCCGTCCCCGTCCGTCACCGTGCGCAGGTCGGTCCAGTTGGAACCGTCCCCGGAGACCTGGATGCGGTACCCCTTGGCGTACGCGGCCTCCCAGTTCAGCACCACTTTGCTGATGGTGGAGGACGTGCCGAGGTCCACCTGTAGCCACTGGTTGTCCGACGCGGCGCTGGCCCAGCGGGTGCCGGTGTCGCCGTCGACCGCTTTCGCGGCCGTGGTGCCGCCGTTCTCTTCCGAGGACGCCGTCACGGTTCGGCCCTGCGACAGCAGGACCGGCGCGTCGGCGCCGAACGCCGGAGCTCCCAGGACGGGGATGACGAGGATGCCTGCCACCACTGCCGCCGCGGCTCGGCCGGGTCTGAATCTCATACGTCGCTGCTCCTTCTCGGAACGCACACCGCGGTCCGCCGACCGGCGGACCACCTCTACGGGAGAGCGCTCTCTCACCCAGCCCGCACACCCCGCCCGTCAGAGTGCGTGAGGGTTCATCAGAACCGATGCGAGAGGAAGAACTCGGAGAGAGCGCTCTCCCGGCGCATACCGTAGAAGTAGCCCCCAGGACCGTCAATAGATGCAGCAGAGATCGATCGGCGGTTTCCGCGAACGCGGGTGCCCGGCTGCCCGCGAACCGCATCCCACCTGCTCACATGTCTTTTCGAGCAACGGAGTTGTCGGTGTGACGGCGTGCGGGAATTGGACGCGTCCGCGCGCCGGGCAGGGCCTTTGCGTTCATCTTCGTAAGTTTTGGACCGGCGGCGCGACCGGCGGCCCGGCAGCGCGGCCGACGGCCCCACCGCAAGGACCACCGCGCTCCGCGCCACCCACCTACCCTCGGAGAATGATCGAGATTCCGGACACCTTCGCCCGTGCCACCCTCGGACGCGAAGGCGCGCACGGGAGAGCGTGGCTCGACGGTCTCCCGCTGCTCGTCGAAGGCCTTCTCGACCGGTGGAACTGCGTCCAGGACGGGCGGATCACGCACGGCGGCATCGGAGTCGTCGTCCCGGTCCGGCGGCGGTCCGAGGGCGCGGCAGTGATCAAGGTGTCCTTCCCGCACCCGGGCAACGTCCACGAGCCCGACGGTCTCGCGGCGTGGCGCGGTCGCGGCGCCGTGCTGTTGCACGCACGGGACGACGAACGGTTCGCCATGCTCCTCGAACGAGCGGGGACGTCCACCCTGGCGGAGTCGGAGCACTCCGACACGGTCGCCGCGGTCGCCGGTGCCCTCAGCCGCAGGCTCGCCGTCCCCGCTCCCGCCGGCCTCCCCCGACTGCGGGAGCGGGCGGACATCTGGGAGGAGGAACTGCGTTCCGACGCCGAGCTCATGCCGGACGCGGTACCGGACCGAGCACTCGATCACGCACGGGCGACCGTCCGGGAGCTCGGCCGGTGCCAGCCGGACACGGTCGTCCACGGCGATCTGCACGGCAGGAACATCCTGCGCGCCGACCGCGAACCGTGGCTGGCGGTCGACCCCAAGGGATACGCCGGTGACCCCGCTTACGACGCGGGGACCCTACTCAAGTCGCGGGCCTTCTCCCTCATCGATTCCGTCGACCTGCGCCGCGCGGTGAACCGCACGCTGGACATCTACGCCGAGGCGGCGGAGCTCGACCGTGAACGCGTCCGGCGCTGGGCCCTGTGGCACGCCGTCACCGCCACCTTCCACGGGCTCGGTCACGGCTTCCGCGTCGCTCGGCACGGGCGGGAGCGCGATCGCCTCACCGCCTTCACGGCGCGCCTCTCGGAACTGCTCACCCCTGACTCGTGAGCGCGGGCGCACAACGCGGGCGGCCCCGGTG
>NZ_JBHWZJ010000277.1:0-9332 GCF_042728415.1 Streptomyces sp. NPDC060198
CCCTGAGGGACGCCGGGCACCCGCGCGGAGCCGTGGTTCAGGCGCGGCCCGCCGTCTTCTGGGTCTTCCGGGTGACGGAGTCGATGCAGACCGTCGCCAGGAGGACGGCACCCGTGATCATGTACTGGACCGGGGTGGCGATGCCTTCGAGGTTCAGACCGTACTGGATGGAGACGATCACCATCACGCCGAGGAGGGCGTTCCAGGTGCGGCCCCGGCCACCGAAGAGGCTGGTGCCACCGATGACGGCCGCCGCGATGACGTTCATCAGCAGGTCGCCGGTACCGGCGCTCTGGTTGGCGGACGCGATCTTGGAGGCCCAGAACAGGCCGCCGATGGCGCCGAACGTACCGGCGATGGCGAACACCGAGACGCGGATCGCGGTGACGTTGATACCGGCGCGGCGGGAGGCCTCGACGCTGCCACCGAGGGCGAAGATCTTCCGGCCGTAGGCCGTACGGCGCAGGACGAAGTCCGTGATGACCAGGGCGACGATGAAGAGCACGAACGCCAGGGGCAGACCGCGGTCCTGGTTGAACATGAACGCGGCGGCGAAGGCGAAGACCGCCAGGACGACCGTGCGCACGATGATGTCGGAGAGCGGGCGGGACGGGACCCCGGCGGCCGCACGCCGGCGGCTGTCGAAGAACGCCGACAGGAAGAACGCGGCCACACCCACGATCGCGAGGCCGTAGGCCGCGGCGACGTCGGTGAAGTAGTACGTCGTCATCTGGCCGACGACGCCCTTGCTGTCCAGGTTGATCGTGCCCGTGTCACCGAGCAGGTTCAGCATGAAGCCGAGCCAGAACAGCAGGCCGGCCAGGGTGACGGCGAACGCCGGAGCGCCGATCTTGGCGAAGAAGAAGCCGTGGATCGCGCCGATCACCGCACCGCTGACGATGGCGATGAGAATGGCGAGCCATTCGTTCATGCCGTGCGTGATGGTGAGCACCGCGACGAGGGCGCCCGAGACACCACTGACCGAACCGACCGAGAGGTCGATCTCACCGAGCAGCAGGACGAAGATGATGCCGACGGCCATCATGCCGGTGGCGACCATCGTGACGGAGATGTCGGTGATGTTCTTCGCGGAGAGGAACTCGGAGTTCATGCTCTGGAAGACGACGCAGATGATCACCAGGCCGATGATGACCGGGAGCGAGCCCAGGTCACCGGCGCTGATCTTGCGCTTGAACTCGCTGAAGTAGCCGCTCAGGCCCTGCTCGCGGACGAGCAGCCGGGGGTCGACCACGGTGGCGGCGCCGTCGGCGGCCTCCGGGTTGACGACCGGCGATTCCGCCGTGGCGGTGGAGGTCTTGTCCGTGGTCACTTCGAAACCTCCGCGGTGCGCGCCGCACGACGGGTCACGGCGTTGTCCGTGGCGCCCGTGATGGCAGAGATGATCTCTTCGTGCGAGGTGGTCTTCACGTCGAAGACGCCGTTGTTGTGGCCCAGGCGCAGCACGGCGACCTTGTCGGCCACCGCCTTGACGTCGGCCATGTTGTGGCTGATGAGGATGACCGCGAGACCGCGCTCGCGCAGCCGCTCGACCAGGTCGAGGACCTGGGCGGTCTGCTCGACGCCGAGGGCGGCCGTCGGCTCGTCGAGGATGACCAGCTTCGGGTCACCGAGCATCGAACGCGCGATGGCCACCGTCTGGCGCTGACCGCCGGAGAGGGAGGCGATCGGGATCCGGACGCTGGGGATGCGGATGGAGAGCGTGGAGAGCAGCTCGCGGGAGCGGCGCTCCATCTCGACCTCGTCGAGGACGCCGAAGCGGCGCAGCTCCCGGCCGAGGTAGAGGTTGCCCACGACATCGAGGTTGTCGCAGAGGGCGAGGTCCTGGTAGACCGTCGCGATGCCCAGACCCTGGGAGTCCTGGGGGCGGTTGATGTGGACCGGCTTGCCCTCCCACTCGATGACACCGTCATCGATGGGGTGGACACCGGCAATGGTCTTGACCAGCGTTGATTTTCCGGCGCCGTTGTCGCCCACCAGGGCGACCACTTCACCGGCGTGGACCTCGAGCTCGACTTCGGTGAGCACCTGCACGGCACCGAATCGCTTCGAGATCCCTCGCAACGCCAACACGGGCGTAGCGGACACGTGAACCATCTCCTTCGCCGCCTGACCGGCGGGGATGCCGCGCCTGGGGGGAGGCGCGGTGGTTGAGCAGAAGGGAAAGCGAGGAAGCGTTTCCGTCCGGCGCCCCGCCCGCTAGCGGGGCTGATGAAGGGCGGGACACCGGACAGGCTTCTGGTGGGCGGGCCGCTGTGCGGCGGGCCCACGGGGACCGGCCTATCCGCCTGAGGCGGGGCCGGACCCGGCCGGAGCCCCGCCGGCCGCGCGGGGCGGGGGCGGGGTCCGGCGGGTGGGACTACTTGAGGCCGAGGGTGGCGCAGGCCGAGGCGTACTGGCCGGCGCAGATCTCGGCGACGGTGTAGACGCCGTCCTCGATGACCGTGTCCTTGATGTTGTCCTTGGTCAGCGAGACGACCGGGACGAGGTAGGTCGGGACACCCTTGGTGGTGGCGCTGTCCACGGTCGAGGTGGCGACCGAGGCGGCGATCTTCTCGCCCTTGGCCAGCGAGACGGCCATGGTGGCGGCGGCCTCACCCTCCGGGGAGTACGGCTTGTAGACGCTCATGAACTGCTCACCGGAGACGATGCGCTGCACGCCCGCGAGCTCGGCGTCCTGGCCGGTGACCGGCGGGAGGGTCTTCAGGCCGGAGGCCTTGAGGGCGGTGATGATACCGCCGGCCATGCCGTCGTTGGCGGAGTAGACGCCGACGATCTTGTCCTTGCCGAGAGCCGTGATCGCCGCTTCCATGTTGGCGTTGGCGTTCTCCGGCTTCCACTCCTTGGTGTCGTACTCCTTGCCGACGGTCACCTTGCCGTCCAGGACGGACTTGGCGCCCTTCTTGAAGAGTGCGGCGTTCGGGTCGGTGATCGCGCCGTTCATCATCACGATCTTGCCCTTGGAGGCGTTGTCACCCAGCGCCTCGAGGAGGGCCTTGCCCTGGACCCGGCCGACCTCTTCGTTGTCGAAGGAGGTGTAGGCGTCGATGGGACCTTCGGCGAGGCGGTCGAAGGCGACGACGGGGATGCCCGCGTCCTTGGCCTTCTGCACGCTGTTGGCGATCGACTTGGAGTCCACCGCGTCGATGATGAGGGCGTCGACCTTGTTGGTGATCATGGTCTCGACCTGCTGCGCCTGCAGCGTGGCGTCCTGCTTGGCGTTGCTGTAGACGACCTCCGCCTTGCCGCCCGTGAGCTCGCCGATCTTCTTCTCGATGATCGGCTTGTCGAACTTCTCGTACCGAGCGGTGGCGTTCTCCGGAAGGAGCAGACCTATCTTGAGGTCGTCGCCCTTCTTGGCCGACGACGACGAAGAGCTGTCGGCCTTGTCGCCGGACTCCTTGGCGCTCCCACAAGCGGCAAGCGAGACCGCCATGGCGGTGGCGGCGACAGCAACAGCGGCACGGCGCATACGCGTGTTCATAACTCGAACCTCCCTGACGAGGCCGCGACGTTGCGGCCGAGGTGGACGGAAGTCAACTCGGCCGCAGAGGCGGCGTCAAGGAGTAAATACTTAACGAGATGACAACGGTGCCATTCGTTATCTAAGTGAAGGCAGGCGTGCTGGGAGAGAGCGTATTCTCCAAAAGGGTCGAATCGCCCATTTCGCTCAGCACCAGAGCCAGCGCACCGAGCACCTCGGCGCGCCCTCCGAGCGCTCCCGGGAGCACCGAGAGCTGTCGCGCGGCGCTCGGAATGGAGTAGCGCGCCACCGAGTCCCGGATGGGCCCGAGGACCAACTCCCCTGCCTCCGCGAGCGATCCACCGAGGACGACCCGGCTGGGGTTGAGGAGGTTGCACAGGTTCGCCACACCGCTGCCGATGTGCCGGCCGACGTCGGCGATCACCCGGCGGCACCCCGGGTCGCCCTCACGGGCCAGCTGGACGACCCGGTCCATGGTCAAGTCCGGCCCGTGGCTGGGCCTCAGGAGCGGCAGGACGTACCGGGCGGCGGTGAAGGTCTCCAGGCACCCGCGGTTCCCGCAGCGGCAGACGGGGCCCGCCTCGTCGAGGGTGATGTGGCCGATCTCCCCGGCGGTCCCCCCGGGACCCCGGTAGATCGCCCCGTTGATCACCAGGCCCGCCCCCACCCCGCTGGCGACCTTGATGTACGCGAGGTCCCGGACCCCCCGGCCGCTCCCCCAGACCAGCTCCCCCAGGGCCCCGAGATTGGCGTCGTTGTCGACGTAGACGGGCACTCCGAGGCGGGCGGCGAGTTCCGCGCTGGGGTTGATGCCCGTCCATCCCGGCAGGATCGACGTGGAGCCGAGAGTGCCCGACTCCACGTCGATCGGGCCGGGCACCCCGAGCCCCACGCCTATGACCTTGTCCTGGCCGATCCCGGTGGTCCGGATCAGACGGTTGACCAGCGCTTCCGCCCGCCCGAACCCGTCCGCGGAGGAGGCGTCCACGTCCAGTGGCTCCGACTCCTCGGCGAGGACCTGGTGGGCCAGGTTGCCGATCGCCACGCGTAGGTGCGTATGGCCGAAGTCCACCCCGATGACGACGCCCGCGTCGCCGCTGAGCGAGACGCTCCGGGCCCTGCGGCCCCCCGCCGAGGTGGGGGTCACCTCGACGGTGCCGCCGTCCTTCAGCTCGCGCACGATGTTGGAGACGGTGGCCGCGGAGAGGCCGGTACTCCTGGCGATTTCCGCCTGGGTGAGCGACCCCGCCATGCGCACGGCGCGTACGACCCGCTCAAGATTGGCCCGATGCAGAGATGTCTGCGACCCCGGAGTCTCCATCGACTCACTCACTCCTGCCGTTTTCTCTAACATGTGAACCAATAGCTGACCTTTCCCGGGTGTGCCCCGTCAAGACCTTGAACGCCCGGAGCCCCGTATGAGCGCGGCACCTCCCCACATGAGGTCGGTGGAATTCGTCGGAACACGGACGAAACCGCCCAACGGCCGGAGGCAGTCGGGCGGTTCCGTGGTGACGCCGCGGTGAAGCGGAGGTGCTACTTCAGTGCTCCGGCGGTCAGGCCGGCCACCACCTGACGCTGGAAGACGATGTACGCGGCGAGGACGGGGAGCATGGCGATGACGAGTCCGGCGAAGAGCCCGGAGTAGTCCCCCTTGTACCCCTGGCTGGTGGAGAGCTCCACTAGGCCCTGCGCCAGCACCCGCTTGTCCGGGTCGGTGTTCAGCACCGTGGGCAGCATGTACTGGTTCCACTGCCCGAGGAAGTTGAAGATCCCGACGCTGATCAGCCCCGGCTTCGCCATCGGCAGCATCACCTGGAAGAAGGTCCGGGTGTGCGAGGCCCCGTCGATCAGCGCGGCCTCCGCCACCGAGGTCGGCAGCGTGCGGAAGAACGAGGTCAGGAAGAACACGGTGAACGGCAGCGAGTACGCGATGTACACGAGGATCAGGCCGTGGATCGTGTTCAGCAGCCCCATGTTGTCCATGACGTAGAACAGCGGGACCAGGGCCAGCATGACCGGGAAGCTCATGCCTCCGACGAACAAGAAGTAAATGAAACGGTTCCCGGGGAAGTCGAACCTGGCCAGGACGTACGCGGCCATCGACCCCAGCACCAGCGTGCCGACGAGCGAGCCCCCGACCACCAGCACGGTGTTGAGGAAGTACTCGCTCATGTGCGCCTGGTTCCAGGCCCGTCCCCAGGCGTCGAAGCTCAGGGAGTCGGGCAGCGCCCACGGGGAGTTGAAGATGGCCTTGTCCGACTTGAAGGCGGACATCACGGCCCAGAACAGCGGCAGGATCACCAGGACCGCCCAGATGACGAGCACACCGTGCGAGAACACGTTGAGGACGTGTCCCTCACCGCGCTTCGCCCGGGACGTGCCGCCGCCGTCGGTCTTGGCCACCCGCTGTCCGGGTACGCCGGCCTCCTCGCGGAGGGTGGGCGGGGTGTCAGTGGTCTTCATCAGTACTCCAGCCGCTCGCGCCGGCCCAGCTTCATGACGACGGCGGCGAACGCCAGGGTCACGAGAAGCAGGGCGACGCCGATCGTGGTCGCATAGCCGGCCTGTCCGTCCCGGAACGCCGCCTGGTAGACGTACAGCGGGAGGACGGTGGTCGAGTAGTCCGGTCCGCCGGGCCCGACGCTCATGATGTTCACCACGGCGAAGCCCTCGGCGCCCAGCGCGAGGATGCCCATGTAGACCCAGCCGGACTGCACCGTGTCCCAGAGCAGCGGGAGGGTGATCCGGAAGAAGGTGGTGAACCTGGTCGCACCGTCCAGCAGGGCCGCCTCGTAGAAGTCCTTCGGGATGGACGCCATGCCCGCCGAGAAGAGCACCACGAAGAACCCGGTCGTGCACCAGACGAGGACCGCCATGATGCACCAGAGCGCGAGCTTGGGATCGCCGAGCCAGTTCGGCAGGTCGTGGTCGAATCCGAATGCCTTCAGCGACCCGTTGATCATGCCCTGTGCGGGGTCGAAGGCGAACTGGAAGAGAATCGCCACGATCGCGATGGAGAGGACCTGCGGGAAGAAGTAGGCGATCTTGTAAAAGCCGGATCCGCGGACGCCCGAGATGAGCGCGCCCTTACGGCGCCGTCCGCCCACATTGAGCATGAAGGCGAAGAAGAGGGCGAGCCCCAGCGTCACCAGCGGCAGCAGGATCGCCAGCAGCACACTGTGCTCCAGCGATTTCCAGAAGATGTCGTCCTTGAACATCTTGGTGTAGTTGTCGAAGCCGACCATCTCGAAGTCGGGGCTCAGCCCCGTCCAGTCCGTGAACGAGTAGTAGATGGACTGGATGAAGGGCCAGACGACGAAGATGACGTACAACGCCATCGGGGCGATCAAGAACCCGACTATGAACCGGTATTTACCGTGCTGCATCGTTACCGACTCCGACCTTCCTGCCGTGCCGCCGCTGGTGACGCGTGGATCACTGGTGCTTGAAGTGCTTGATGGACCCGTCCTTGGCCGCCGCGTCCGCGTAGCCCTGGATCTTCTTGATCGCCTCGGCGGGGGTCGCCCGGCCGGCCATCATCTCGCCGAGACCGGAGACGCCGATCTGCTCCTTCTGGAGCTTCACGTACCAGTCCTGCAGGCGCGGGTTGACGACGTTGGTCCCGGCCTTCTCCAGCGCGGCGACACCGGACTTGAGGCCGTCCGACAGCTCGATGCCGTCGGTGCCGCCGTTGTAGGCGGACAGGGACTTGGTGCTGGAGGTGAAGGACTTCGAGGACGCCTCGCTGAGCATGATGCGCAGCTGCTCCATGCCGCCCTCGGCGTTCTTCGCGTTGGCCGGGACGATGAAGGGCTCACCGCCGGACGCCCAGATGGTGCCGAAGGGCATCTTGTCCGAGGCGTCGAGGCTGGAGGGCGCGCCCACGGACAGCTTGAAGTCCTTGGGGATGATGGACGCTTCCTCGTTCTCCACCCAGGAGCCGTTGGGGATGAACAGCGCCTTGCCGTTGGCCCACGCGCCCTGCGAACCGCGGTGGTCGAGACCCGGGGTCCCCTCCAGGACGTAGCCCTTCTTGAAGAGCTCGTAGTACGCCTCGAACGCGGCCTTGACGGCGGGGTGTTCCCACGCCTTCGGCTCCAGGTTGTCGATCGCGTCGAGCACCTCGACACCGCCGATCTTGGCGATGAAGGGGTAGAGCGAGAACGGCAGGTAGTAGGGGTACTTGCCGGCGTAGGTCCAGCCGGCGATGCCCTTCTTCTTGGCCTTCGCGCAGAGCGCGAGCATGTCGTCCCAGTTCTCCGGGTACGTCGCGTCGAGCTTGTCCAGGGCGGTCTGCGAGTACCAGACGCCGTACACCGTGTAGGCGTAGTACATGATCCAGACCGGGTCGCCGTCGAACTGGCCCATCTCGACGATGCCCGGGCGCAGGGTGTCGCGCACCGTCTTGTTCGGGTCGTCGATGGACGGCGCGTCGAGCAGCGGAGTCAGGTCCGCGAGCTGCTTCTTGCCGACCAGGACGCCCATGTCCATTTGCTGGGCACCGGAGTTGTCGATCAGGTCCGGCGGGGTACCGCCGTTGAAGCGCGGCTGCAGGACCGACTGGATCTTCTGCGTCTTGGAGAACGTGACCTTGGCCTTGGGGTACGTCTTCGCATAGACGGCCTTGGCGTCCTCGGCGTACTTCGTGCCGAACCCGCCGTCGAAGATGACCAGTTCGAGGGGCGCGCTCTCGTTGACGGCCAGCGGGTTCTCCGCCGACTTGGTGCCCTTCTCGACCTTCTCGTCGGAGCCGCTGTCGCCGCTGGCGCAGGACGCCAGGAAGCTCATCGTGGGAACGGTGATCACGCCGAGAGCGGCGGACCGCTTGATCAGATCGCGACGGCCGAGGCCCTCATTGTTGTGGGCGGAGGTCGATCCCATGCTCAAGTCCTCACCTTCATCAGGACTCAGGCGGTGTACCGGTCACCCGTCGAGATCTCGCCTCAGGCGAAGGGCCCCGCCACCGCGCGGTCGGTTGCGCTTGGGTCATGCAGAGAGACGTACCAATGTGCCTGACTCGGCCTGGCGTGCCGGGAGAACGTACAGCGAAACAGCCCATGGCATGCCTCGTACCGCCCCCCGTACCCCTGGCGAGTGCGCAACCGTGTGAAACGGCTGTGCAGACGCCGACAGGTATAGTCCACTTGCTGCCGGAGGAGCAAGATCGAATGCAGGTTTGCCGGGGAGTCTTTCCCGAGTTGAGACCTCGCCGATACGTCGGCACCGTGCGCCCTACGACCGACGGCAGCATTTCCCGGATTTCGACGATTCGCCCGTCACCTCTCCCGTAACCGCCGCGAAACGCGGGAGCAGTTGACCGTCACGCGCGCCTCGCGTGGGTGTCCCGGGGCGCCGGATCCGGCAGAATCCCCCACCGCCCGGGTCACAATAAATGGCGGCAAACACCGATCCTGGCCGGGAGTCCCGCACTCCGACCGCCGGGCGAGGGAAATGCGATCCGGGCGAATCGGTCGACCCCATGCCGAATGCCCGCACGATCGACGCAACCGCGTTCAATTCCCGAACGGAAGGCGACGAAAGGGAACGGGGCGGTCCGGTGGGGCCCGGTGAGGTCCGGTGAGGTCCGGTGAGGTCCGGGCCGGTCGAATTCGGTCGGTCCGGTCGTACCTGGCTGGGCCGGGTCGGACGTCGGGTCGGATCGCGTCCGGTCAGGTCGGGCCGGGACCGACCCCAGCACCGGCGGATCGGCGGGTCGACGGATCGACGGGTCGGCGGATCGGCGGATCGACGGGTCGGCGGGTCGGCGGGTCGGCGGGTCGGCGGATCGCCGCCGGAAAACGAGGGACGGCCGGCACCGTGTCTCCGG
>NZ_JBHWZJ010000278.1:0-9332 GCF_042728415.1 Streptomyces sp. NPDC060198
AGGACCGGCTCCCCGCGGACCCGGCCGGGTCCGCTCAGCCTCCCGCTTCACCCGCCATCTCCGCGAGCACCCTTCCGGCGACCCGGTACGCCGCGTTCGCCGCGGGTACCCCGCAGTACACCCCGGTCTGGAGCAGTGCGGCACCGATCTCCTCGGGAGTGAGTCCGTTGCGCACCGCCGCGCGGACGTGCAGGGCCAGTTCGTCCAGGTGGCCGTGGGCCACGAGGGCGGTGAGCGTGATCAGGCTGCGCTCCCGGCGGGGGAGCGTGGGGTCGGTCCAGATCTCGCCCCAGGCGTAGCGGGTGATGAAGTCCTGGAACCGTGCGGTGAACGGAGTGGTGGCCGCCCGTGCCCGGTCCACGTGCGCATCGCCGAGCACCTCCCGCCGTACGGTGAGCCCGCGCGACGCGGACCCTGGGGCGTCCGGGCCCTCGGCCGCGAAGTGTGCCCGCAGGGCGCGTACCAGCGGTACCGGGCGTTCGGCGGGGGCCAGGTGGGAGGCGCCCGGTAGCTCCAGCAGGGTCGCGCCGGGGACGGCGTCTGCGATCTCCCGTGCGTGCGCCGGCGGCGTCGCGGGATCCTCGCGGCCCGCCACGACCAGGGTGGGCGCGCCGATCGAGGGGAGCAGCGGACGTACGTCGTACGAGGCGAGGGCGTCGCAACACGCCGCGTACGCCTCCGGATCGGCGGCGAGCAGATCGCCCAGCAGGGCCGGCACCGTGAACCCCGGGGTGAACCAGCGCGCCGCCGCGCCCTCGGCCACCGGCCCGGTGCCCGACTCGCGCACCTGTGCCGCCCGGTCCCGCCAAGGCCCCGGCTCGCCGAAGCGCGCCGACGAACAGACGACCGCCAGGCGGTCGATCCGCCCGGGGTGATGGACCGCCAGCCAGAGGCCGACCGCGCCGCCCAGGGAGACGCCCGCGTACGAGAAACGGGGCAGCGCGAGCGTGTCGGCGAGGGAGAGGACCAGGCGGCCGAGATCGGCGACGGTCGCCCCGGGGCCGATCAGGGCCGCCGGGGAGCCGCCGTGCCCCGGCAGGTCCCAACGGACCAACCGGTGCGCCGCCGAGAGTCCGGGGACGACGGCGTCCCAGAGCGCCGTGGACGTACCGAGCGACGGGCCGAGCAGCAACGGCGGTGCGTCGACCGCCCCGTCCTCGCGGAAGTGCGGTACGCAGGCGGGGCGTTCGGTCATCGGCGCTCCAAGGCGCGGTCGGTGAGGGGGCCGGCGGAGCCGGTGCATCGCGTGGGGTCGCCGAGGGCGGCGAGATCGATCCCGGAGAACGCGGTTTCCTCGGCGAGGACTTCGGTGAGGGGAAGCCGCCGCTCGCGGGCGGTGGTGGTGGCCCGGGCCATCAGTTCGCCGGCCTCGGCGCGGCCGATCCGGTCCGCCGCCAACGAGGCCAGCCGCTCGGAGACGATCAGTCCATCGGTCAGGCCCAGGTGTTCACGCATGACGTCCGCGAACACGCGCAGGCCACCGACGAGTTCGACGGCGTCCCTGGCCGATCCGCCGACCAGCCGGAGCAGATCGCGCAGCGGCTCCCACTCCGCGTGCCAGGCACCGGCGGGGCGTTCGTCCTCGGCGGCGAGCGAGCCGTACAGCGTGGCCGCCAGCGCCGGGGCCCGGCGGCCGGCCGAGGCGATCAGGGTGGCGCGGACCGGGTTCGCCTTGTGCGGCATCGCGGAGGACCCGCCGCCCGTGCCCTCGGCCACCTCGCCGATCTCGGTACGGGCCAGGTTCAGCACGTCCGCAGCCGTCTTGCCGAGCGCGCCCGCGGTGAACGCCAGGGCGCCGGCGAGGTCGGCGACCGGGGTGCGGAGCGAGTGCCAGGGCAACGTGGGCTCCGCCAGGCCGAGTTCGGCCGCGTACGCGGATACGACCGCCAACGCGGCGGCCGGATCGTCCGCATCGGCGCCCTGAGGCCCGAGGGCGGCCAAGGTGCCTGCCGCGCCACCGAGTTGGGCTGGCAGAGACGCCCGTACCGCGGCCGCCCGGTCCCGGGCGTCGAGCAGCAGCGCACGCCATCCGGCGGCCTTCAGGCCGAACGTCGTCGGCACCGCGTGCTGGGTGAGCGTCCGGCCCGGCATCGGGGTGTCGCGGTGTCCGGCGGCGAGCGCGCCCAGCAGCGAAGCGGTGCGCCCGAGGTCGGCCAGGACGAGGGCCAGGGTGCGTGAGGCCACCAGCATCGCGGCCGTGTCCATGATGTCCTGGCTGGTCGCGCCCCGGTGGACGTGGCCGCGCAGTTCCGGGGCCACCCGCGCGCGCAGACCGGCCACCAGCGGGATCACCGGGTTGCCGCCGGAGCGGGCCCGCAGCGCGAGGTCCCGCAGGTCGAAGCCCGCGGGGTCGGCGGCCCGGGTCACCGCGTGCCCCGCCTCGGCGGGGGCGAGCCCGCAGGAGACCTGGGCCCGGGTGAGGGCCGCCTCGGCGTCGAGCAGCGCCCGCAGGAAGGCCGCGTCGCCGGTGGCGGCCTCGGCCGGGGACCCGGCCCGCCCGGGAGCGAGCAGGCCGGTGTCGTCGCCGTACACCGGCTGGACTCCGGAAGGGGCCGTGCCGTTCCCGCGCATCAGGAGAACTCCAGGAAGACCGTTTCGCCCTCGCCCTGAAGACGGATGTCGAAACGGTACGTACGGTGGCCCGCGGGTGTCGCGATCAGTGTGGCGCGGCGCTGCTCGTCCAGCGATTCCAGCAGCGGATCGCCCTCTGGCGCCGCTCCCCGCCCGTCCGGCAGATAGACCCGGGTGTACAGGTGGTGGACGAGGCCCCGCGCGAAGACCACGACGCTGAGATAGGGGACGCCGCCCGGCGGCAGCGTCCGCAGGGACCACTGGCCGTCCGCGTCCGTGCAGACCCGGCCGAAGCCGGTGAAGTCGACCCCGTTGCGGCCCGCGTTGCGTCCCGTCACCGGATCGCGGCGCATCGAACCGGGCAGCCCGGTTCGCGATCCGTCCGGGGCGGGTTGCCAGGTCTCGACGACGGCGTCCGGCACGGGGTCCCCGGCGCCGTCGAGCACCAGCCCGCGCACCGTGATGGTGTCGGGGTGGCCGGCCGGCGCGATGTCACCGCCGTCGGGCAGCGGCAGAGCGAACCCGTAGAACGGGCCGATGGTCTGGGACGGCGTAGGTGCGGGGCTCATCGGTCGCGGCCTTCCTCGATCCAGGTGGCGGACGGGCCGTCCAGGACGATGTCCCAGCGGTAGCCCAGGGACCATTCGGGCACGGACAGCCCGTGGTCGTAGGTCGAGACGAGCCGCGCACGTGCGGCGGAGTCCGTGACGGACCGCAGGACCGGGTCGTGCGCGAAGAGCGGATCGCCCGGGAAGTACATCTGGGTGACCAGCCGCTGCGTGAACGCCGTGCCGAAGAGGGAGAAGTGGATGTGCGCCGGGCGCCACGCGTTGGTGTGGTTGCGCCACGGGTACGCCCCGGGCTTGATCGTGGTGAAGGCGTACGCGCCCTCGTCGTCGGTCAGGCAGCGCCCGAAGCCGGTGAAAGCGGGGTCGAGCGGCGCCGGATGGTCGTCCAGCTGATGGGCGTACCGCCCCGAGGCGTTGGCCTGCCAGACCTCGATCAGCTGACCGCGTACGGGACGCCCGTCCCGGTCCAGCAACCGCCCGCTGACGGTGATCCGTTCGCCCAGCGGCTCACCGTGGTGCTGTCGCGTCAGATCGCTGTCCAGCGCGGTGACGTCGCTGACACCGAAGGCGGGCCCGGACAGCTCGACGGCCTCCGGATCGCGGACGGGTACCGACGACCGGTGCGGGTGACGCAGGCGACTGCTCCGGTACGGCGGGTAGTCGCGCGGCGGGTGGTGCCCGACGTGTCCCGCGGCCTCGGCCAGATCCATCGCCCGGTCGATCGCGGACTGGTCCAAGCCGTCGGGCAGGGGTGTGGAAACCATGGTGACTCCGGGGTCGGCTCGCAGGTGCTGCTCGCGTTCGCCGCGCGGATCGGCTGCGCGGATTCGCTGCTCGGATTTAGTCAGTGCACGGAGTAGTTCGTGACGACTCCGGAGCTAAGCAGGAGAGTTGGAGAGGGTCAATACCCTCAGTACACTGTTCTTTCTCCGGCGGTCGATACGGTTGCCACCGATGTACGGGAAGGGCGGGCCGTGTCCGCCGTCGATCTGAGCACGCATCCGGGCCATCTCGCCCGGCGCTTCCAGCAGGCGCACCACCTGCTCTGGACCACGATGGTCTCCGAGGAGACCACCTCACCGCAGTTCGCCCTCCTCAACACGCTGATGGCCGAGCCCGGGCTCGACCAGCGCACCGCCGGGGAGCGGATCGGTCTGGACCGCTCGACCATCGCCGACCTGGTCACCCGGCTGCTGGGCCGGGGCCTGCTGGACAAGGTCCGCGATCCGCAGGACGGCAGACGGTCCGTGCTGCGCCTCACCGAGTCGGGTACCCGCGTCCACCGCAAGGTGGCACTGCGGGCCACCCGGATGAACCAGGTCTTCCTCGGCCCGCTCTCCGCCGACGAGCAGGGCGTCTTCCTCGATCTGCTCCGCAGGGTCTCGGACGCGGCCGAGACCCTGCGCACCCCGACGGACCCGCCCCCGGCGCCGCTCCCTGCCCCGGCGTACGGAACGGCTTCCGGTACCGCGAGCGGGTGACCGGGCGCCGGTCGACAATGGCGGGGCGGCCGGGCCACCTCGCCCGGCAGCCACCGGTGTCCCGCAGGTGGCACCGGTATCAGTCGGGGAAGGAGGGCGCGGCATGCGGACCCGTCCGCCACGAACTCCCCTGGACGCACCCGGGGCCGCCCTCCGGTCCGGTGCGGAATGTCCCGGGCCCGGGGGAGCGCCCGCGTGATCGCGGGGCCGGAGCGGGCCGCGTTCTGGCGCAGATCCGTCCGTGTCACCGCGGCCGCGAGCGCCGGCTTCTATCCGCTGCTGTACGCCGCCGGACTTCCGGTCGCAGCGCTGTACGCGCTCTTCGCGCCCATCGCCATGGGCATGCTCTCCGCCGTGCCCGGTTCGGGCCGTCAGCAGGCGTCCGTCACGCTGCGGGTCGTTCCGCCGGCTCTGGTGGCGGTGACCCTGGGAACACTGCTCGCGGTGCACGCCTGGGCGGCCGTCGGCGGCATGCTCGTCGTCGGCTTCGTCCTGGCGTTCGCGGCCGTGGCCGGACCGCGCGCGGCCGGTGCGGGACCCGGCCTCCAGCTCTTCTACATCCTTGCCTGCTTCCCTCCCTACGCGCCCGACACGCTCCTGGAGCGGGTGGCCGGGCTGAGTCTCGGCCTGCTGCTGCTCGCGGCCTGCGAGATCCTGCTGCCCGACCCGGCGGTCCCCTCCTACCGGGAACTGCTGGCCGCCGGGCTCCGTACCGCGGCACACGAGGCCCGCGCCGGGAAGACGCCGCCCGAGCGGCTGCGCGAGGCCGGATCGACGATGCGGCTGTCTCACGTTCCGCCCGCGGAGCGCCCTGCCGGAGCGGGACGCACCGACCGGGCGCTGGAGCAGACCGGCCGCGCCGTGCGCCGCCTCCTCAGCCAGCTGGCCTTGCTCGCCGAGGCGCATCCGGGAGAGCGTGACCCGGCGTCCGCGGCTCTCCTGGCCCGCGTCGGAGAGCTGTGCGAGGCGTGCGCGAGCGCCCTGCGCGCGGGGAGCCGCGCACCGGCGCCGGACACCCTGGAGCACGCGATGCGGAGCTTCCAGGCGGACCGCGTCCGCCTGGCCGCCGGACCACCGGGCGGCGCTCCGTCCCTGCCGACCGACCAGACCCCCCAGGTCGTCCAGCCGCCCCCGACCGCCCTGCTCCGCAGGCAGTCCCGGGTGCTGGCGCTGGCCGAATCCGCCCGCGTCGCGGGGGTCGCGCTGAGCATCGCGCTCAATGGCGCGCCGACCCGTACTCCCGTCCCGCGGGCGATGTTCTGGTACGCCGAGCCGGCCACACCCCGTCTGTGGGCCCGGCGGGTCCTCGGCAACATGACCCTCCGCTCGGTGCTCTTCCAGAACGCCGTGCGGACCGCGCTGGGCCTCGCGGCGGCCCGGCTGGTGGCCGGCTCCCTCGATCTGGCCCACGGGTTCTGGGTCCTGCTCGTCGTGCTGACCCTCGGACGCTCCACGGTGGTGGCCACCTGGCAGGCGGTCCGCCTGGCGGTGGCCGGAAACGCCGCCGGGGCCGTGGTGGCGGGCATGCTGCTGATCGGGATCGGCCCGTTCACCGACGCGTACGCCGTGCTGCTCGCCCCGCTGATGCTGCTGGCGTTCTTCGCCGGGCCGACGCTGGGGATCGCCTGCACCCAGGGGTCCTTCACGCTGGTCGTGGCCACCGCGTTCGCCCAGATCTCGCCGGTCTCCTGGCGCCTCTCGGAGGTGCGGATGATCGACGTCGTCACCGGCAGTGTGATCGGTCTCCTCTGCGGACTGCTGGCCTGGCCCGCCGGCGCCGGGCACGAGGTCCGGCGGGCCATGGCCGGACTGCTGCGCTCCTGCGGCGCGCTGGTGCCCGGGACGGCGGAGATCCTGCTGACCTCGCCGCCGGGAGGGCGCGCCGTGCCCGGAACCCTGCTGAGCCTGCACCGGATGCGCCTTGCCGAGGCCGCGTACGCGCAGTACCGCGCCGAGGCGGCGACCCGGCCGGCGGCGTCGAAGGATTCCGGCGCCGACTGGCACGCCGTGCTCGTCGCGGCCGACGACATGCTGTGGGGTGCGCACCGGCTGCCGCTCTTCGGCCTCCGTCCGGCTGCCCCGGCCCCGCCGGACGCCTGGACCCGGCAGGGCGCCGCCGCGCTGGAGGAGGCGGCCGGACGCATCGCCGCACGGCTGGTGACACGAGGGCCCACCGCCGGACCGAGCGGGGCGGAGCTCCCGGACGGAAGGCCGTCGGTCCCGCAGTCCATCGATCTGGAGGTGTGGATCACGGGCCTGGGCCACCAGCTCGCCCGGATCGAGGCCGCACTCGACCCGCCGGATCGAGAGCCGCCGCGACCGGAACCACCGGCACGGGAGTCGCTCTGACCCACCCCGCCGGAAGATATCTTTTACAGGTGTAATACCTGTTAAAGTAAATGGGTGAGTGAGACAACCACCCCTCCCCGGCGCCCATCCGTCCGCAGGCTTCCCCTGAAGGCGGCCCTCCGCCTCAACCACCCCTCGGACACCTGGTTCAAGCCGGCGCTGAGCGTGGTCGTCGCGTCCCTCGTACCGAATCTGCTGCTCTTCGCCGTCGACCGGCTGGACCTCGTGATGTACACGATGGCCGGGTCGCTCTGCGCCCTGTACGGGCACGCCCTTCCGTACGCCCGCCGCGCCGGGACCGTCGCACGCGTGGTGGCCGGCATGACCGCCGGGCTGGCCGTGTCGCTGCTCGCGGGCTCGCTCACCGACTCCACCGCGATCCTCATCGCCGTCGGCGCCCTGCTCGCCGCCACCCAGAAGGCACTCTGCGACGCGTCCCGCATCGGGCCGCCCGGACACGTGATCTTCACCTTCGTCACCTCCGCGGCCCTCTTCGCGCCCCAGCACCTCGGCCAGATACCGGGTCACCTCGCGCTCACCCTCGCCGCCGGCGCCTTCTCCTGGTGCGTCACCGTGGGCCCCGCCCTGCTGCGCCGGGAAGGCCCCGAACGCCGTGCCACCGCGCGGGCCCTGGACGCGGCCGCCGCCTGCGTCGCCGATCCCGGCCCCCGCACCCGGGGTGCCGCCGCCGCGGCGGTGCACGGAGCCTGGCAGACGCTGCTCGCCTCCGGACGGGCCACGCCCGCCCGCCGGGCACTGGAACGCCTCGTCGTGCACGCCGAGGCCGCGCTCGCCGAAAGCTCCCCGGCCGGCCACCGCGCCGCCGCCGACCCCGCGCGGCTGCGCGAGTGGGCCGCGCTGGCCCGGGCACGCGGAGTCGTCCCGACGCCGCCGGCAGCCCCCGGCACCACCGCCGAGCTCTACGGCATCGACGCCGAACGCGCCGGCCGCGGGGCCCGTACGAGGAGGGGCGAACTGCTGCGCCGCCTCGGCCCCGGCTCCCACGTGCTGCCCATCGCCGTCCGCACCCTCATCGGCTGCGCCCTCGCCGGGTACGCCTGCGAGGCGCTCGGAGTCGGCCGCCCCTACTGGGCCATCGTCACCGCCGCCTCCCTCTACCAGGCCAACGTCACCCTCTCCTGGAACCGGGCCCTCCAGCGCACGCTGGGCAATCTGCTCGGAGTGCTCGTCTTCGCCGCGGTCCTCCCGCTCAGCCGGGTGAGCCCGCTGCTGCTGATCGGCTGCGTCCTCTGCTTCAACTTCGCCGCCGAGGCCCTCATCACCCGCAACTACTGGCTCGGATCGGTCGCGGTCACCCCGATGGCGCTCCTGGTCATCGAGTTCGGCGGCACCCACCCCGCCGGAGAGCTCATCGGCGACCGGGTCATCGACACGGTGGTCGGCGCGGCGGTCGGCTTCCTCGGCGCCGTACTGGTCACCAACCGCCGGGCCACCGGCCGGGTCGAACGGGCCCTGGAGTCCACCGAGCTGGCCCGGGCCCATGCCGTACGCGTCCTCGCCGACGACACCGCGGGCCCCGCCACGCTCGACGCGTCCCGCCGCGCGCTCACCGCCTCCCTGGTCGAGCTGCGCGAGGCGGGCGACACCGCCGCGGGGGAGTGGTGGCAGCGCGCCCTGCCGGAAGAGGACCTCGTCGCGGCCGAGCGGGCCGGACACCGTACGCTCGCCGCGACGGCACAACGGCAAGGGCTCATCTCCCTCGCCCCGGAGAACGGAGCGGTGTGAGCGACGACATCGTGGCCTCGGTGGTCCGGCAGTGGCAGGCGGTGAGCCCCGGCCTCGACACCGGGCCCATGGAGCTGATCGGCCGGATCAACCGCTGCGCGGCACTCCTCCAGCAAGCCGAGGACGCCCCGCTGCGCGCCGCCGGACTCAACCGCGCGGAGTTCGACCTGCTCGGCGCGGTGCGCCGGACCGGCCGCGAACTCACCCCCGGCGAACTCGCCCGGGAGACGTTCTCCTCCGGGGCCGCCGTGACCAAACGGCTGCGCGCCCTCCAGGAGCGCGGTCTCGTCGAGCGCCGGGGCGACGACCGTGACCGCAGGGTCGCCCTCGTCCGTCTCAGCGAGGAGGGGCGCGCCCTCGTCGACCGGCTGCTTCCCCAGCAACTCGCCTACGAGCGCACGGTCCTGGCCGGGCTGGACGAACCGGCCCGCGACCGCCTCAGCGCCCAGCTCAGCGAGTTGCTGGTGCAGTTGGAAGGGCGCATCGGCGGCGGCCGGCGCGGGGGGCGGCCCGCGCCGCCCCCCCCCCCGCGGGCCAGCGGGGGGGGGGGGGGCCGCGCCCCGCCCCCCCCGCCCCCCCCCCCAAAGGCGCCCCCCCCCCCCGGGTTGGGCCCCCG